>JAJYLU010000080.1 GCA_021787505.1 Nitrospirota bacterium
GTAAAGGTCCGGCAGCCGTAAATCAAGCAGCACGACATCGGGGACCTCCTTCAGCGCCACCGAGAGCCCTTCCTGGCCGGAAGCAGTCGTTATCACACCGTACCCCCTGCTCTCGAAGAAGACCCTGAGACTCAGGGATATGTTTTCGTCGTCTTCTATGACCAGCAGAAGGGGATTCAAGGCTGCTTCCTCTCCCTGTGTTCGAAAAGAGTCTTCACCTCATCCATCAGATCGTTGATGTCTTTGAACTGGTGATAGACCGATGCGAACCTTACATATGCGACCTTGTCGAGTTGCCTGAGTTCGGCCATGATCTGTTCGCCTATCCATGTGCTGCGGATTTCTTTGACGCCGAGACCGGCGAGTTTTTTTTCGATGGCATCGACTATGGAGTCGAGTCTGTCCGTTTCGATAGGTCTTTTCTTGCAGGCGATGAGGAGTCCGTTTCTTATCTTGGCAGTGTGGAACGGTTCCCTTCTGCCGTCCTTCTTCACAACCATGGGTACGAGGTCTTCGACCCTCTCGTAGGAAGTGAACCGTTTGCCGCATCTCAGGCATTCCCTTCTGCGGCGGATCGCGTTGCCTTCCCTGCTCGTCCTTGAGTCTATTACTTTGTCTTCAAGGTTCTCGCAGAAAGGACATTTCATGGCAACAAAGTGACGGTGCCGGCAAACAGCGGCTGGAAAGATAGTTTACCCGATGCCGGAAAATGTCGTATCAATCTGTTCTTATAAGCCATGGTCTTATACTAACACAAGACCTTTCCGGGGTTTCCTCCGGTTCTTGTACCACGTCAGAGTCTTTTATCGGTAGATGGGGAAGCGATCACACAGCGCTCTCGCACGCCTGGCAATGGCCGCGATCGCCTCCGGCTCCTTGCTGTTATTGATGACCTCGGAAATAATCCCGGAGATTTCCTCCATCTCCGCACTGCCCATGCCGCGCGTGGTGACGCTTGGAGTTCCGAGCCTGATGCCGCTCGTAACGGCCGGCGGCCGTTGGTCGTAGGGGATGGCGTTCTTATTCACCGTGATGCCCGCCTTGTCCAGTGCCCGTTCCGCATCTTTTCCGGTGATGCCCTTGCGGGTAAGGTCTACCAGCATTAGGTGGTTATCGGTGCCGCCCGAGATGATCTCGAAGCCTTCCCTGACAAGCCCGGCCGCCAGCGTCTTTGCATTATCGATGACCGCCTTCTGGTAAACCCGGAAATCCTCGGTCATCGCCTCCTTGAGCGCCACTGCTTTGGCGGCGATGACATGGACGAGCGGCCCACCCTGTATCCCGGGGAATATCATCTTGTCCACGGCCTTCGCAAATTCGGCCTTGCACATGATCATCCCCCCCCGGGGGCCCCTCAGGGTCTTGTGCGTCGTCGTAGTAACGAAATCTGCAAAGGGCACCGGAGAAGGATGCAGCCCGGCGGCAACGAGTCCGGCGATATGCGCAATGTCGGCCATGAGATAGGCGCCGGTCTCTTTTGCGATCTCGGAGAAGACCTTGAAATCTATTATCCTTGAATAGGCGGAGGCGCCGACGACGATCATCTGCGGTCTGTGGGCGCGTGCAAGGCCCCGGATCTCATCATAGTCGATAAGCCCGTCTTTGTTCACCCCGTACGGCACATTTTGATACAGAACCCCCGAAAAATTCACGGATGCACCGTGAGAGAGATGGCCCCCGTGGCTGAGGTTCATGCCGAGGATCTTGTCCCCCGGCTTCAGTACCGCGAAGTAGACCGCCATATTAGCCTGAGAACCGGAATGGGGCTGTACGTTGACGTGCTCTGCGCCGAAGATCTCCTTCGCCCTCTCGACGGCAAGAGTTTCGACGATGTCCGCAAACTCGCAGCCGCCGTAATACCTCCTGCCGGGATAGCCCTCGGCGTATTTATTGGTGAAGATCGAGCCCTGCGCTTCGAGGACGGCCCTGCTTACGTAGTTTTCCGAAGCGATAAGGACTATCTTTTCGTGCTCCCTGCACCGTTCCCGCTCGATCGCATCATAGACCTGCGGGTCGACAATCCTGAGATCATCATTTTCCATCTGTCTTTAAATCTTCCTCTATCTTTCTGATCTTGTTTAGTCTTCTTATATGTCTGTCGCCTTCAAACGGTGTCGTCATCCAGGTCTTTACGATCTCGTAGGCAAGGTCTTTCCCGATTACCCTGCCTCCCATGACCAGCACATTCGCATCGTTATGGAGCCGGCTCATCTTGGCCGAGAAAAGGTCGTTACAAAGCGAGGCCCTGACGTTAGGAAACTTATTGGCGACCATCGACATGCCGATGCCGGTCCCGCAGATGAGAATGCCCCTTTCGACCTTTCCGGAGGAAACAAGCCCGGAGACTTTCTCTCCAAAATCGGGGTAATCGACTGACTGCGTGCCGTTTGTGCCGCAGTCGATAAATTCGATATTCAGACTCTTCAGGAGACCGACTACCTCTTCCTTTAACCCAAACCCGGCATGGTCACAACCTACGGCAATTTTCACCTGCGCAAAACCTTCCTGAATCCCGCGTCCCGCATTGCAGTAAACCCGGGAAAATGATATTTATCAAGCATATTATCTTATCCGAGGGAATATTTCCAAGTCAAGGAACGCCTTCGCGTTCTTGCGTTAAGCCCGGGACTGTTTTTAGCGTATAATAGATACCTGGGCAATAACCCGCGGAGAGGGAAAGAGTATGATTTTCACCGTGACAAAGACCGACGGGAGCGCACGAAGGGGCGTTCTGAAGACGGGCAGGGGCATCATCAATACCCCCGCGTTCATGCCGGTGGGTACGCTTGGGACGGTGAAGGCGATGTCACCCGATGAGATGAAGGATATCGGCGCAGAGATCATCCTCGGAAATACCTACCACCTTTATCTGAGGCCCGGCATCGACGTGGTTGCCAAGCTCGGAGGGCTCCATGGGTTTATGCGCTGGGACAGACCCCTGCTTACCGACAGCGGCGGTTTTCAGGTCTTCAGTCTCGCGGCCCTGAGGGACATCGGGGAGAAAGGCGTCTCCTTCAGATCACACATCGACGGCTCTCCCCACTTCATCGGGCCGAAGGAGGCGATGAAGATCCAGAGGGGTCTGGGGTCCGACATAGCAATGACCTTCGACGAATGCATCCCCTATCCCTCGACATACGAGTATGCGCTGAGGTCGGTAGAGTTGACGACGGCATGGGCAAAACACTGCAGGGAACTCCAAAACGAAGGCCAGGCGCTGTTCGGCATCATCCAGGGCGGCATGTTCAGGGGCCTGAGAAAAAAGAGTGCGGAAGAGATCCTCGGGATAGGATTTGACGGCTATGCAGTGGGCGGGGTGAGCGTCGGCGAGCCGAAAGAGGAGATGCACACGGTCATCTGCTATACCGCGCCTCTTCTGCCCGTTGAAAAGCCGAGATATCTCATGGGAATCGGCGACCTCGGCGACATGCTGAAGGCGGTGGAAGCGGGTTTTGATATGTTCGATTGCGTCATGCCGACCCGAAACGCGAGAAACGGGACGCTCTTTACGAGCGTCGGGCGGATCAGCATCAAAAGGGAGGAGTTCAAGTACGACGAAGGTCCGCTCGATCCCGGCTGCACATGCTACACCTGCAGGAATTACTCGCGGGGATATTTACGGCATCTCTTCCTTTCCCGGGAAATCCTTTCGATGAGGCTGAACACATATCACAATCTCTACTTTTATCTCGATTTCTTCAGGAAGATGAGAAAGGCGATCGAAGAAGAGACGTTCGCAAATTTCAAGGCCCGCTGGGAGCCGGTGTTCGATATGCCCGATGTGGAAGGCGGGACTGCATAAAATGGGGGCGGGACTGTCGATATGTATATAGTCAGATTCACAGACCGTGAACCGGAAATGAAAGGCGACTGGGAAGGGCCTGTCTGGAAGCGCGCCAAAACGCTCGAGATTTCCCACTTCCGGCCCGAAGGCAGCGGCCACCGGCCGAAGACCGTAGCGAAACTGCTCTACGCCAGACGGGGCATCGCCGGCATCTTTCACGTTGAAGACAGGTATGTCCGCTGTGTGCACATGAACTACCTGGACCCGGTGTATAAAGACAGCTGCGTCGGCTTCGTCTTCAGGCCGGGGCCTTACCGCGAGCATTTCAATTTCCAGTTCAACTGCGGCGGGACAGTGCGGGCAAGTTTCAGCTCGAATCCCGATAATACGCGGGACAGGATCAAAGTGGTCATACCGCTCTCAAAGAGGGACGGGGCCGCCATCCATGTCTATCATTCACTCCCGACAGTTGTCGATCCGGAAATTGCCGGGCCTATAGAATGGATATTGGAATTCTTCATCCCGTTTTCGCTCATCGAAAAGTTCGTCTGCATACCTGGAAACATCCCGGGAAAAGAATGGAGGGCAAATCTCTACAAGTGCGGCGAAGGTACATCCCATCCTCATTGGGCTTCTTGGGTGCCACTTCCGTCAAAAAATATCCATCTGCCGGAATCCTTCGGGAAAATACGCTTCGAATAACACCTTTCGTCCTTCCCCAGCCGGTATGCTATTGCAAAAAGTTTGCGCTGAGGAATCTAAAGACAAGTCAACCTGCACAGCGCGAAAGCCTTCAGGCATTTTTCACGATCAGGGAGCTGCTCCTTCAAGAACGACTGCAAGCGACACCGCCCCCGGCCGGACGTATTTACCAGCCCTCATTTCTTATGGTATTCTTCTCTATTATAGAATTGTTGTGTACTGGCACCTCATACGCTTATGGCCTTTACCGGAGAGTTAGAACAACTACACATAGTTGATATCATTCAACTACTCAATACAACGAGGAAGTCCGGCACTTTTTCCGTCAGGGGAAAGAAGGGGGAAAGCCGGATCATCTTTAGTAACGGGTATATTGTCGGCGCAAACCATCTCAGCAACAAGGTCCGCATCGGCACCGTCCTGGTGAAGATGAAGGCCATCACTGTCAAAGACCTAACGCAGGCGCTGGAAGTTCAGAAAAAAGCTGGCAAGCGCCGCAAGCCCCTGATCAACACGCTCATCGAACTCGGCAGATTAGGCCGCGAAGATGCATCCAGAGGCCTCAAAAAGCTGATCGAGATTACCCTCGTCGAATTGATCGGCTGGAAGACGGGGACGTTCACCCTTGATTCTGACGCGGTCTCGGTCTCTCCGGAATGCAGCTATCCCCTCAGCGCCATGGAGCAGGAAATAAGTCTCGACGCACAAATGCTGCTGATGGACGCCCTCCGTATTTACGACGAAAGGGAACGGGACCGCCAAGCCGGGAAAACTGTACCACCCGATGAGGAGCTGTTCGCGGACGTGGCTCCGTCGGAAACACCGTCCGAAAAAAAGCGGGTGCAGCCGGTCATTACCGCCGATGACCTCGGACTGGGCGACCTCGAGCACCTCGAGCGGAAGATGCCCCAGTTCGTCCCGGAAGACGAAGTTTTTGATCCGGTCGAGATTCATCGTCAGAAGATAAAGGAGACCTTGAACGGTTTTCCGGAGGGAGACCAGGAGGCTTTTGTCCTTTTCCTCGAAAAATCCTCGGCAGGCAGAAGCGGCAGCGAGGGAAGGCTGAGAAAGGAAGAACGGACAAAGGGAATCGTCTTGTTCAGCGAGGATGAATTCATTACCCATTCGGTGATGACAATATGCAAGGCAGACGGCGTCCTTGTCTTTGCCACAGACGGTGAGGAGGAACTCCTCCGCATCATGGAACAGTGCAGCAAAATCGGGGTCCTGCCCGTCCTGGTCTTCGATGATCCGGGAACATCGAAAAGGATACTCTCCCGGGAAAAGATAGTCGGCCTGCGCCGGCTGGTTCAGGAACGATATCCCCACGTCCCCGTCATCCAGGCGGCTTTGTTCCCGGATTATGACTTTCTGCTCCAGTCCTATCGTGACGGCGCAAGGGCGGTCTTCCCGAAACCCTTACGGGAAGAGGGGAAGGCAACATTCATCGGGGATGCGATTACATTTCTTGAGGTTTTCAGGTCCTATGTGACCCGTTTTTTCCTGGAGCAGAAAGTCCCGGCAGAGGGAGACGATCGGTTAAGAAGGTTCAAAGAGAACGTACTTGCGCTAAGGGACCGTTATGCGGCAGACCCTTCACTCGTCCTTCTTCAATATGTAGCCGACGTGTGTGAGCGGGCTATCACGTTTGTTGTTCGCCAGTCAGAACTCGCGGGGGAAAGGGCCGTCGGTGTGTTTGCAGAGAAGGACGAGGGTCCGACTGCAGTCACGCGTCTGAAGGTCCCTCTGGCGACGCCTTCGGTCTTCAGTGACGCGCTCGAAAAAGGGAAAGTCTTTTACGGTGAGAGGGAGGATGATATTCTCAAGAAACATCTCTTCGACGCCATTGGAGCGCCTCTTTCACCGGCGATAATCCTTGTGCCGGTAAAAAGCCGCGGGAAGGTCGTGATGCTCACCTATGGAGACTTCGGGACAAAAGAGGCTTCTCCCGTGCCGGCAGACCTCCTGGAGGTTCTGGCGAGCCAGGCCGGAATGGCACTGGAAAATGCGTTTTATCACGAGCAAATCGCCAAGGGGTCCTAAATGAGCGCCCCGGGCACCGATACAGACCGATATTCCACGCAAGGGGGAAACTATTATGGACATAGCCACCTTTACACAAATTCTTGAAATCGCATTTGAAAAAAGAGTCTCCGATATACATTTCGAGGTAGACAACCCCCCGCTCTTCAGGGCGCGCGGACACCTGATCCACTCGAAGCTCAGCAACCTGACGCCGCAGGACACAGAGTTTGTCGCGGCCGCTGTCATGGAACAGCGCGGCCGGAAGATGCCCGACGAACTGAAAGAGTTCGACACCTCATACACATTGCCGAATGTGGGACGTTTCCGGGTGAGCATCTTCCGCCAGCGGGGCAATATCGGGCTCGTAATGCGGGTCATTCCCCATCATATCGGCACATTCGAGGAACTGAACCTCCCGCCCGCACTGGGCAATATCGCGAAGGCAGCCAACGGCCTGATTCTCGTCTGCGGACCCACGGGCAACGGGAAATCCACGACCATCGCATCGATTATCCGGTATATTAACGACAATTTTAAATATAACGTAATCACGATCGAGGACCCGATCGAATATATTTTCCATGCTAATAAAAGCTGCATCATCCAGAGAGAAGTGGGTATCGACACCGACAGTTTCGGGGGGGCACTGAAGGCCGCGATGCGGATGGACCCCGACGTGATCATGGTCGGAGAAATGCGCGATCTCGAAACAATTG
>JAJYLU010000081.1 GCA_021787505.1 Nitrospirota bacterium
AGACGAGTTTATTCACGTTGGGACCGCTGGCGAGCAGAGACGGGTTGTATATCCACAACTCCGGCGTTGTTGCGGTCAGGGCCGCGCGATCAAGACGGTAGTTCTTGCTTGCAAGCTGAAGGGCCTTCTCCGCTGCGACAGAAGAGTCGATCGAAGGCGTATCCACGACAACATGAGGCGAGGTCTTGCCGCTTACGCTCACGACCCCACCTGAAGAATCCGTCTGGACGATCAATTCACCGCCGAATACGGGGATATCGCCGATCTTCTGCTGAAATCTCACGAAGGAACGGCCCCCTTTCTCTGTCTTTGTTCGCTCCACGGAAAGCTCCCGAGATTGATCAGTCAGCCCGAACAATTCGCCGTATCTGCCCAGAAAATCTCTCGCCCGAGTTTCAGCCCTGTTGCCGCTCGCCGAAAGCGCGCGTATCTGCGAAAAGCGGACCGGCTGTTTCAGATGGAGGAAACGGACGAGACCGGTTGCTGAATGATAGGAGACGTCGACCTGACTGCCGGTCGAGCGGGACAACTCATCTATTAGCGGGGAGGCTGTTCCGCCTGCCCATGCCGGATAGACGAAGGCCGTCAAAAAAATTAAGGAGAGCACCGCACCTGCATACGATGCTCTGCAGAAACTCTTGAGAGAACTGGGCATTATGCGATTCAAAATAATAACGACACTTGTAAAATTTTTTGACGTGATTACAATAATTAGAAATTATATCTTTTGTCAATTAATCAGGGCGGTAGGGACAGACTTTGTAGTGAAAATAAACGACCTCTGACCGGTCTTTGCGTATTACCCTGTAGAACCCTCTCCTGAGGCGATTTTCGGCCTGATAACGACGTTGAGCCTCCGTCTCCAGCCGGACTTCTCCGGAGACCGGGTCTTCTGGCTGTCGGTCATCTGAAGCGCGTCGATCAGCTTCAGCATTTCGTAAAAATTCCCCTCGGCGTTCCGGGAAAAATACAGTTTCACTCTCAAAATGCCCTTCGGGTCGATGATGAATACCCCTTTTTCCTCGTACGGTTCGCCTGCATATTCCGAAGATAGGCCATATTCGCCCGCAATGTTCCCATCTGAATCATCGACGATCGTCAGATTATGTTTCAGGATGTATTTTTTAAGAAGGTTCCTTCCCGTCGAAAGGCCCTCCGTGCTTCCATCTCCCAGCGCGATGACCTTCGTCTTACGCTTGCAAAGAAGGTAATTGATCGTCCGGGTCTTGAATACCGGGAGAACGTCTGCGGGACCTGTAAAAATGATGACCCATCTGCCTCTGAAGTCATTAAGACTAATCTTGTTGCCGGCAATTTCCGTCTCGAAAAATGGTGCCGGTTCGCCGAGTGACGGACCCCGGGTAACCTTTATATCATCTTCCATTTTTTTATCCCTCGCGCTCGTCTGGAAAAACTGCAGCCACCTACTTCTAATTATAGGGAATGCATCGCCGATGTCAAGGTCAAAATGCCGACAACAAATAATCGTTCACTTATGGAAATACCGGAACCTATCTAAAAATCAATTCTTATTTGAAAAGCTGTCATGCTCGCGAAAGCGGGCATCCAGAAAAGCCTGAACGGACTGGCCCCTCGCCCCCCTAAATGGGGGGAGAGGGGCTTCCCGTGGGGGGGAATGGGAAGCCCCTCAGGGGGAAAAGGGAAATCAGAAATCTTTGGAGGAAGACCGTCTCAGGAATGCCGGGAGGTCGATGGCATCCTCGTAATTGAAGATGTCTTCCTTCGGGGTGTTGGCATCGAGATGCGTGCTCAGACTCTTGGCCAGCACCCTTTCAGATCCTTTAAAACTGACCGGCTCTTTTACCGGGGTCCATTTCTTGATCTGCGGGAGCTCGACTTTTTCCTTCTTTTCGTCGAACCCCGTCGCGATGACCGTTACCCTCACTTCATCTTTTATGTCGGGGTCGATGACCGCGCCGAATATTACGTTGACGTCCTCGTGGGCCGAATCGTGGATCAGGGCCGTTGCGTCCTGCACCTCGCTCAGCGAGAGTTCGAGGCCGCCGGTAATGTTCATCAAAATGCCTCTCGCCCCTTCGATCGACGAGTCTTCGAGAAGCGGATTCGAAATCGCCTTTTTGGCGGCCTCAAAAGCCCCTCCTTCGCCCTTGCCGGTTCCGCTCCCCATCACTGCGCGGCCCACGTTGTCCATGATGGTCTTCACGTCCGCGAAGTCGACGTTGATAAGGCCGGGCACGAGGATGATGTCGGATATCCCCTGGACCGCCTGCCTCAGTACGTCGTTGGCGATCGAAAAAGACTTCAGCATCGGCGTGCCCTTTTCCACCACAAGGCTGATCCTGTCGTTGGGGATGACGATCAGCGTGTCCACATGCTTCGTCAGTTCCTTTATTCCCGCTTCCGCGTTCATCAGCCGCTTCTTCCCCTCGTAAAAGAAAGGCCTGGTCACTACGGCGACGGCAAGGACTCCCAGCTCGCGAGCGATTTCGGCGATTACCGGGGCCGCACCGGTACCTGTCCCTCCCCCCATACCCGCGGTGATAAAGACCATGTCGCAGTCATCCATGCAGTCCATGATCGCGGCCTTGTCTTCGAGCGCAGCCTGTCTGCCGATATCGGGATTGGACCCCGCGCCGAGACCCCTGGTAAGCTCCCGCCCTATCTGCACCTTCACCGGCGCCAGCGAAGTCTCGAGCACCTGAAGATCGGTGTTGATCCCTATGAACTCCACTCCCTGCAGGTTCGATGCGATCATATTATTGATCGCGTTGCCCCCTGCGCCGCCCGCGCCTATTACCTTGATCTTGGCCTTCTGCCCCCTTATCTCCTCGATTTCAAACATAGTACTCCCCCTTCCTTTCTGTTATTCAAATGAAAATGGTCTGCGTGCCTGAATATATCTCGTACCAGGTCCGTCACCCTGGAGAATACACTGTGCATGGCGTCCGCCTCCGCCTTCCCCGGTTCGGGCTCCTGCCCGTAGGTTGCAAGACCGACGCCGGCTGCGTACGCTGGACCTTCGGAAACAACCGCCAGGCCCTTTACATGCCCGGGAGCGCCGGTCCTCACGGGAAGACCGAGTACCACCTCTGCCATCTCGCCGAAGCCGGTCAGAAGGGAAGCACCTCCTATGAGCACGACGCCGCAAATCGCGTTTCCGTATCCGCCGCATTTTTTTATCTCTCCCTTGAGAAGATCGAGCATCTCCTCACATCTCGGCTGAAGTATCTCCGCGAGATATTTTCTCGGAAGGGTCCTTCTCTGGCCGCCCGCCTGGGTGATCTGTATTTCCTCCGAAGAGGGGACGATGTCCTCGTAGGCGGCGCCTACCTCCTTCTTCAGCTTTTCCGCCTCGTTCATCGTGACGTGGAGCCCCACCGCAAGGTCGTTCGTGAAATGGTTGCCGCCCACCCCGATGGCCGACGCATACCGAAGACCCCCGTCTTTGAAGAGCACGATGTCGGTCGTGCCGCCGCCCAGATCTATCAGGATAGTTCCCGCCGATTTTTCCTCTTTCGTGAGCACCGCATGGGCGGAGGCGAGCGGATTGAAGACGACCTCCGCCACTTCGAGGCCTGCCTTGCCGCAGCACTTCAGGAGGTTCTGCATCGGCGACACCGCAGCGGTGACGATATGGACCCCGGCCTCCAGCCTTACGCCCGACATCCCGACAGGGTCGGTGATGCCGTCCTGTCCGTCGAGCGTGAATTCGGCAGGGACCGCATGCAGCAGTTCCCTGTCGAGGGGGATGTACACGGTCTTTGCGGAATCGATCGCCCGCCGTACGTCCGACGGACTCACTTCCTTTCCCCTTATGCCCACGGCCCCTGAACTGTCGAAACCCCTGATATGACCTCCCGATATGCCTACGGAGACCGACTTGATCCTTACCCCCGCAGACGATTCCGCCTTCTTTACCGCCTCCTTTATCGAATCGACGGTCGCGTCGATATTGATTACGATACCCTTCCTGAGCCCCGTTGAAGGGGATATCCCAAGGCCGAGCATGTCCGGCCCGGAGTCGCGCAGGCCCGCGACGACCGCGCACACCTTTGTGGTTCCCACATCAAGACCGACTACGATATTCTGTCTCGTCATCTGATCACCTCGTTGACGGGTTTCACGACGACCCTGTTGGCGAACCTCAGATCGATGTAATCGACGGGTATGTGCCGGTTCTCGATTTCCTCTTCAAGTTCGGTAAGCCGGGAGAGTTTGTCTTCGTAATCTCCTGCGCCTACCTTCACCACGAGCCCGTCAAGGTTTACCGCGAGTTCGTTCAGCCTGCGGGCGATGACCTCTATCCGGTTCTTCCTCGCCATAAGCCCCGTTTCCTTGATCGCGTGCACCAGACAAAGCGCCTCAGAATAAACCTCCCTGTCTCCGAACGGGTCCCCGGTAATAATCGGGAGAAAAGGCATGAAACTCTCTCTCAATCTTTCGAGCATCTTTCCCCTCTCGTCGACAATGAAAAGTCGTCCCTTCATATCGAGAAGCGCAAACGGCTCCGTCTCCTTCACGCGGATGATGAGCCTGTCGGGGAACTCCTTCCTCACCGAGACCGACCTGATCCACGGAGACGCCGAAATCTTTTCGTAAATCGCGGCGCTCGACAACGTTATCAGGTTCTCGCCCCCCTTGAGACCGGCAAAGCCCCTGAGTTCATCGTCCGAAAGGTGTGCGTTGCCGCTGAAGACGATCTTGCGCACGACAAAGGCGGACTTCGCCGAGACGAAGATGAGGTATCCGAGGCTGACGACAAGCAACACCGGCAGCACAACGAAGAGGAACCTCTTCATCGTCGTCAGTGAATGGGACCATCTCCCCCGCTTCACGACCGTGTTTTTTCTGACGTGTTTCTTAGTGCGCACCCGTGACGCCTCCGAGTATCTCTTCCAGGAGATCGATAAAGTCGAACCCGGCATGTTTCGCGATCTTCGGCAGAAGGCTGGTCTCGGTCATGCCGGGGATGGTATTGACCTCGAGGACAAAGGGCCTTCCGCCGGAAATGATCAGGTCGACCCTCGTCGCGCCGCTGCATCCGAGCGACGTATGCGCAGCAAGCGCCGCGGATGCCGCCTTCTCGTATGTCCTCGCGGCAAGCCGCGGCGGCAGGATATATTCGGTCATACCCGACGTATATTTGGCCTCATAGTTATAGAACTCAACGGACGGCTTTACCTCCACGCCCCCGAGCACCTTGCCGTTGAGTATGCCTATCTGGACCTCTTTGCCGGCAATGTATTGTTCGACCACCACCCTGTCACCGTACGCGAACGCATTTTTGAGCGCGCCAGCGACCCCCGCCCGGCTCTTTACAATCTCGACGCCGACGCTCGAGCCCTCCGTCGCAGGCTTTACGACCCAGGGCATGGCGAAATCGGGTAAGGCGTGAGGCGCAAGGCGTGAGGAGGAGTTCCTTCTCTTAGCTCTTAACTCCTCACTCTTCACTATTTTGAAAGGAGGCACAGGGACGCCGTGATAGAGGAAGGCCTTTTTCGATGCCTCTTTGTCCATGGCCAGTGCAGAGGCGAGGACACCCGAACCGGTGTAAGGGATCCGCATCACCTCCAGCATGCCCTGGATCGCCCCGTTTTCGCCGTGGCCGCCGTGCAGGACGATAAAGGCTAACTCGATCCTCTCTCTCTTCAGAAGACTGCAGAGATCGCCCGCCGTATCAATCGCCGCGACCCTGTATTTCTTCGCCTTGAGGGCGCGGTATACGGCCATACCTGACTTGAGCGAAACGTCCCTCTCCGCCGACTTGCCGCCGAGGAGGACCCCGATCTTCTTCGTCTTCAGCGCCTTCCTGTTCATTTCACAATCTCCATTCCTTTATCTCACCATCGCATACTCAATCTGAAAACATGAGGTGAATGTGCTGAAAAAGATCCATAACCTGAGGCTCCTCACAGCCATCGCAATCGGCGAAATACGTTTTCTCTGAAAGTAACTCAAGACCAAGGCTGCGTTTACGTGAATCAAATAGATAATTGCCGAATTTATGGACTTTTTAAGCATGTTCACCTCCCGCCTTTATTCCCTTCCCACCACCCGTATCTCGGTTTCCAGCGCGACACCGAATCTCTTCTGCACTGCAGACGAGACCCGGTCCATGAGTTCCAGATAATCCGAAGCGGTGCCTTCTCCGGTATTGACAAAGAAATTCGCATGCACCGCGCTCACCTCGATACTGCCGACCTTCAGCCCTTTGCAGCCGGCCTCGTCGATGAGACGGCCCGCGGACGCGCCTTCGGGGTTCTTGAAGACGCAGCCCGCAGATCTTTCGGCTATCGGCTGCGTCTGTTTCTTTTCGGTAAAAAAATTTTCTGTCCGCGCGGCGACAGCCTCTTTTTCATCGCGGCCAAGTTTCATGTTTGCGCTCAGCACGATATCGGTCGGGACTATGCCGGACATCCGGTACCCGAAACCGAGGCCTTCGGCCTTAAACCGGTCAAGTCTTCCGGAGGCATCCATGATCGCGACCGACACAAGCGTGTCCTTCATCTCACACCCGTAGGAACCGGCATTGCCGCATATGGCCCCTCCCACGCTGCCGGGGATCCCGGTGAGGCCCTCGACACCAGCATAGCCGCGCTCCTTGCAGAAATTCACGAGTTTCTGCAGAGGGACACCCGCCTCCACGAACAATTCAGCATAGTTTTCGGCCTCCTTCAGCACCTCGATCCTTCTGAATTCCTTCAAAGACAGGACGGCCCCTTCGATCCCGGCGTCACGGACCAGAACGTTCGTGCCGCCGCCGAGCGTAAAAAAGGGCACATTCTTTTTTTTGAGCGTCACCATAAGGTTCCGTATCGAAAGAGGGTCCTCCGGCCTCAGGAAAACATCGGCGGGCCCGCCTATCAGGAGGTTGGTATACTCCTTCATCTGGATGTCGAACCCGACCTCCCCCTGGTAGATGCCCTTGAATATTTCGACCCATTCCTGTTCGCTAAGACGCATGTAATTTCTCCAGGGCTTCTTCGCCCAGTTTCCAGACATCGCCCGCGCCGAGAGTGAGCAGCAGATCGCCTCTCTTCATCTCCCCGATCAGCCTGCGCACCGCCGCGTCCCTGTCGGCGAAGTACGTTACGTTCCCGCCGGCAAGGGCCTTAATCTTCTCGTACAGGGCCTTCGACGTTACCCCTTCGATCGGCTTTTCGCCTGCAGGATAGATGTCAAGGAGCAAAACGGAATAATTCCCTGTGAACGAACGCGCGAACTCGTCCA
>JAJYLU010000082.1 GCA_021787505.1 Nitrospirota bacterium
TCTGTCGGAGAACGGGCAAGAAGGCGCACGGAGGAACTCCTCGGCAAGGGCTTCGCTGCAGACGGGGAGAAGATCCGGAAGGAGATCATCGAACGTGACACGCGGGACTCGGGCAGGGAGATCGCGCCGCTGAGGAAGGCCGACGACGCCTGCTATATCGATTCGACCGGACTTACCAGGGAAGAAGTCCTCGGACTGATCATGAGAGTGATAAAAGAGAGTAAATAGTGACCAAGTCGAAAGTACGGGCAAAAAGCGGAAAGTACGTTACAATACTAGTATGAAGAAGGACGCTGCGAAGAAAAAGAAGACCGCGCACCCTGTGCCCGTCATGAGGACCGCCAAGAGGGCGGGTTTTTGTTTCGGGGTGAAGCGGGCGATCGATATCACCTTCGATATCGCTGAGAAGGATAAGAGGGGTGTCTTTACCCTCGGGCCCATCATCCATAATCCGCAGGTCATCGAGAAACTCAGGCTGAAGGGGATCTTCGCAATCGGGCCGGACGACATCGGGGGAAAGAAGATCAAGGACCTGATCATAAGGACGCATGGAATACCCAAACAGCTCTATGATAAGATATCTGCGGGCGGCTTCAGGGTCATCGACGCTACTTGTCCCTTCGTGAAAAAGGCGCAGCATTATGCTAAACTTCTTAAGGAAAACGGTTATCAGGTAGTCATATTGGGCGACATCGACCATCCCGAGGTAAAAGGCCTCATGAGTTACGCGGGAGAGGACGTGATGGTGGTGAATGAGCATTCCCCGCTGGAAGGTCTCAGATCGAAAGTAGGGATAATCGTCCAGACCACCCAGCCCGTCGAGGCCCTGAAAAAAGTGCTTTCGAGGATCATCGAACGGACAAAGGAGGTCAAGGTTTACAATACGATCTGCAATTCCACTGCGCTGAGGCTGAAAGAGACCGAGGAAATGGCGCGCAAGGCAGACGTGATGGTTGTCGTCGGAGGCAGGAACAGCGCGAACACGACGCAACTCGCAAACCTCTGCAGGGGGCTATCGGTAAGAACCTATCATATCGAGACCGCTTCCGAGATCCGGGACGAATGGTTCGCCGGCGCAAAGAAGGTCGGCATTACCGCAGGGGCTTCGACGCCCGACTGGCTCATCATAGAGGTAGAAAAAAGAATCAGAGACAGAGGAGGGGAAACCCGTAATGGACATTAATAACAATGAGATGGAGAAGCTCTACGCCGAATCTTTCCACAGCATCGAAGAAGGGGCGGTTCTGTCGGGAAAAGTGGTGGCGATCAAGCCCGACGGTGTCATCGTCGACATCGGGTACAAAACTGAGGGGGTCATCCGGATCGAGGAATTCAACGACGAAGAGCTGAAGGAGCTGAAACCCGGCAGCCGGATCGAGGTCTACGTCGTCAATATGAGAGACTCCGAAGGGGTCCTCAAGCTCTCGAAAGAGCGCGCATCCAAGATAAAGATATGGGACGTCCTCGAAAAAGCCGCACAGGACGGCACGCTGGTTGAAGGCATCGTGACGGAAAGGACAAAGGGCGGAATGACAGTCGATATCGGCGGCGTCAAGGCGTTTCTTCCCGGCTCTCAGGTCGATATCAAGATAACGAAAGACGTAGACGCTCTTCTGCGGCAGAAGATGTTTTTTAAGGTGCTGAAGATCAACAACAAGCGATCGAATGTGATCGTCTCCCGTCGCGCCGTACTCGAAGAAGAACGGGCCAGGAAGAAGGGGGAGACCATCGGAAAGATAAAGGAAGGTGCGGTGCTCGAAGGGACCGTAAAGAACATCACCGATTACGGCGTCTTCGTCGATCTCGGAGGGATCGACGGGCTCCTCCATATATCCGACATCTCCTGGGGAAGGATCACCCATCCCTCCGAATTCTTCGCCATCGGCGATATGGTGGAGGTGGTTGTCCTGAAATACGATCAGACCAGCGAACGGATAACGCTGGGATACAAGCAAAAACAGCCCGACCCCTGGTCAAGCGTCCTCGAAAAATACCCCGTCGGCGGGAAGGTGAAGGGCAAGGTCGTAAGCATTACCGATTACGGCGCATTTGTCGAGTTAGAGGACGGACTCGAGGGACTCGTTCACATTTCGGAAATAGACTGGACGCCGAAGCCAAAGCACCCTTCCAAATATCTGTCTATCGGAGAGACGGTCGAGGCGGTCGTGCTGAAGGTCGACCGGGAGGAGAGAAAACTCTCGCTCAGTGTAAGACAGTGCAAGCCGAGTCCCTGGACGCTTATAAGGGAGAATTATGCAGTCGGCGAGAAAATATCCGGGAAGGTGAAGAGTCTCACAGATTTCGGCGCCTTTGTCGGCCTGCCCGAGGGCGTGGACGGTCTGATCCATATCTCCGACCTTTCGTGGACAAAGCATGTCAAGCATCCCTCCGAGATCCTCAAGAAGGGACAGAAGGTGGACGTGGTGGTCCTGGCGATCGACGCCGAGAACGAAAAGATGTCCCTCGGGCTGAAACAACTCGACGCAGACCCGTGGATCGAAGTGATACCGTCCCGTTTCAGGCTCGGCGATGTCGTACAGGGGAAGGTGCTGAGGGTGACCGACTTCGGGATATTCATCGAACTCGAGGGCGGGGTCGAGGGGCTCATCTATTCCTCCGAAGTGGTCCAGCCGTCAGGCGAAGAACAGGTCAAGGAAGGGGACCCGGTCTTTGCGAGGATCATTAAGATCGACCTCGACGAGAGGAAGATCGGCCTCAGCATGAAAAACGTCAAAAGGACGGACGAATGAAGAAACTCTGCATCGTCATAGGCGTGCTCGTCCTTCTGCTGGTCGTGGTAAGCCTCTCGCTTGTCGTCTTCGGAAAGAACATACCACTCAGGGACAGGATCGCGCTCGTCAGGATCGAAGGACCGATACTCGACTCGCAAGATGCAGTGGAGGAGATCAAGGAATACGGCAAGGACAGCTCGGTCAAGGCAGTCCTCCTCAGGATCGACAGTCCCGGCGGAGCGGTCGCACCCTCTCAGGAGATCTACTCGGAAGTGAAGAAGGTCGCAGCCAGCAAAGCGGTCGTGGTCTCAATGGGGTCGGTGGCGGCATCCGGCGGCTATTACATTGCCTGTCCGGCTACGAGGATCGTGGCGAACCCCGGGACGCTGACCGGATCGATCGGGGTAATCATGGAAATCCCGAACATCGAGGGCCTGCTGAACAAGATCGGCGTGAAGACCGAGGTGATCAAGAGCGGCAAGAACAAGGACATCGGTTCCGCCTTCCGGGCGATGAAGCCCGAGGAACGGAAGCTTCTGCAGGGCGTCATGGACAACGTGCATGAGCAGTTTATCAGGGCGGTGGCCGAGGGCAGGAAGATGAATATCGAAGACGTCAGGGCGATCGCGGACGGCAGGATTTTCACCGGAGAACAGGCGGTCTCGGAAGGTCTGGTGAATGACCTCGGCACGCTCGAGGACGCGACGAAGATCGCAGCGAAACTCGGAGGCATCAAGGGAGAGCCTGAGGTGGTGACCAAGAAAGACAAATTCTCCTTTATCGATATCCTGCGGAACAAATTCCCGAAGGAAATCCTGGACGTGTTTCCGTCGGTGAAGATAAAATATCTCTATGCACCTTAAGGAGGTCATATGACAAAATCGGTTCTCATCGAAAAGGTCGCGGAAAAAGTCGAAGGACTTACGAGAAACCAGACGGAGATCGTGGTCGATACTGTCTTCGACAGTATCAAGAAGGCCCTTATGTCAGGTGATAAGATAGAGATCAGGGGCTTCGGCAACTTCAGGCTGAAGACGCGGAACCCGAGGAAGGCACGGAACCCGAAGACGGGCGAGAGCGTGGAAGTCCCGGGCAAGAAGGTACTCTATTTCAAGGTCGGCAAGGCCCTCAAAGAGGCCCTCAACAAAGGGTAAACACCCTTTTCGATATCACTCCGAAGGGCGGGCACCACCCGCCCTTCTTTGCTCTAACAGAAATCAACCCTTTCTGGGCCATTCGTGGCACTTGAAGCACTCGAATTTCGGCGGGTGCGTCTTTTTCATGGCGTATTTCTTCCCAGTCCCGTGGCATTCCATACATGCGGCAACATCTTGCCCGGGTGTATGGAGCCGGTCCGCTGGTATCGGCGGATATTTCTTCCCGGGAAAGAGCAGAAGAAACCCGACCACAAGGGCGACGAAGATGAAAAAACCGGCGATGCTTTTCATGATCAATTTTACCACTCTCCAATGGCGCTTGTCTTTTCCGCAGCCTAGGGTTAGACTCAAACCGGAGGCATATATATCATAGTGAAATAAATGAGAAGGCGAATATAGCGAAAAAGTCCATAAATTCGGCAATTATCTAATGTGCTTCACGTAAACGCAGTTTTAAGGTTGGGATCCATTCAAAAAGAAGGGTTTCTCGCTACATGCGCGGGCTATTCGTGCCTCAGATTATGGCCCTTTTTTCGTCACATTCGCCGTTCTTTTTTATTTTGATATGAAACACGGGGTATATATATTATGAGGAAGAGGGAAAAAGGTCCGGCCGTGCCCGTAGAAAGACATGAGACAATAAGGCGGGAGATCATAGCTGTACTCGGACAAGGGGCCGTCTCTGCAAAGGATATTTCCTTCGAGGTGAGGATCTCCGAAAAGGAGGTCTACGACCACCTCGAACACATCCGGAAGACCCTTATCAAGAAGGAGCACCAGCTAATGATCGTCCCTGCCGAGTGCGTAAAATGCGGGTTCGTTTTCAGCAAAAGAGAGAGGCTCAGGAGGCCCGGGAAGTGTCCCGTCTGCAAAGGGGAGTCGATCAGAGAGCCGCTCTTTTCGATCAAGCAGTAGTCTTCCCTCTTATTTCCCATCCAATAACGGTTCATTTTACAGACAATACAAACCCTCTGTCTTCGGATAATATCCCTTTTATCTGCAACTATGTTTCAAACTGCACGGTGAGTGCGTTTATTTATTATTTCGCATCTTCTTGACTTTATCTCACAAATCGGTTATCCTTGATCAAAGTAGATATGAAGTTTCATTTTATATATATCTTTATAACTCTACATTTAGGCTATTGTAGCCTTCCCCCCTTCATACCCCGTCGTTTCGCAAGTAATGTCCAATTCTCCCTTCCTGAATGTCCCTATACCCTTGAACCCCTGCATATAAACCACTGTTACTTTGTAACAGCATACAAACATCTGAAGCGAGGTAGTTATGAAAAACAAGCTTCTCTCGGCAGTCGCGGCGGTGCTATTCATTGCTGCGACTTCAGCGCAGTCGGCCACGGTCAACCATTATGAGCTGATCAAAGGGCCGTTCAAGACAGGCGAGGATGTCACAAAGGCATGCCTGCAGTGCCACGAAAAACAGGCTGATGAGATCCTCCAGACCCCCCACTGGAAATGGAAAGGCGTACCGCGAACGGTGAAAGGGCTCGAAAACAGCAAGGAAGAATACGGCAAGGCAAACCTCCTGAACAACTTCTGTACCGACGTCGAGGGCGGAAGCAGACCCTTCTGCACCAAGTGCCATATCGGCTACGGCTGGACGGACAGTTCCGCCCCGCTCCATGACAAGACGAAGATTGACTGCCTCGTATGCCACGCCAAGGAGGGCAACTACAAGAAGGCCCTGGGCGGCTATCCTGATCCGGTGCTTCTAGAGAAGGGCAAGATGGATCTCGCGCGGGCAGCCAAGAGCGTCAGCCTTCCGGACCGCAGTAATTGCGGCGTCTGCCACTTTTTCGGGGGGGGCGGCGATGCGGTCAAACACGGCGACCTCGACTCCACGCTCATCAAGCCGACAAAGGACCACGACGTCCATATGGGTGGGCCGGTCGACATGACCTGTCAGGCATGTCACGTCTCGAGGGAGCACAGGATCGCAGGGGCTTCAACATTTCTCGCCACGAACGACGGCAGGGTGAGTTGTGAGGACTGCCACAGGGAGCCGCATAGAGATTCCGCAGAGCGCAAGACCCTTGACAGGCACACGAAGACGGTGGCCTGCCAAACCTGCCATATTCCTCTCTTTGCAAAAGGCCAGGCGACGAAGATGAGCTGGGACTGGTCACAGGTCGGCAAGGATATCGAACCCGAGGAAAAGTTCGGCAAAGAGACTTATGCAAAACATAAAGGCTCATTTGTATGGGACATGAATGTTGTGCCGGAGTATGCATGGTACGACGGAAAAACCGAACGGTATCTGAAAGGCCAGGTGACAAACGACCCGTCGCAGACGGTCTTGATTTCGAAACCGGTCGGGTCGATCAAAGATCCGAACGCCAAGATATTCCCCTTCAAGGTGCACAGGGGAAAACAGCCCATGGATTCAAAGTATAAGTATCTCTCGATCTTCCAGAACTACGGAGGCCTCTGGACCCATTACAACTGGCAGAAGGCGCTTGTGGACGGCGCCAAGGCCTCGGGTCTTCCCTACAGCGGCAACTTCGAGTTCGTCTCTACTGCCTTTTACGGAAGCATAAACCATGAAGTCGCGCCAAAGGAAAAGGCCCTAAAATGCAGTGACTGCCATTTCGGCAGGGACAAGAGGCTGGACTGGAAGGCGCTCGGATACGCGGGAGACCCGATGAGGGTCGGGGGAAGATTCGAAACGAATGTGGCCACGCCGGCCAAGACGTCTGATTCCCGCGTCAGCGCACAAAAGTAACTATCAACCCGGAAGGGGGAGGGACCCCTCCCCTTTCCAAAAAAGGAGGAATTCAGGATGAGGATTGCAAAGGCAGTTTCCGTGATCGTAATCGCGATGCTCAGCGTATCGATGATCGCAGGCATCGTTATTGCGGAGGACAAGATCTCCGCAAAGGGCAAGATCAAGGACTATGACATCGACAATAAGACCGTCGTCGTGACAATGGACGACGGCAAGGACATGACCTTCATCATCGAAAACGAGGGTGCGCTAAAGAAGCTGGACGACCGCCTCTTTAAGGGGGACGAGGTGAAGATCAAATATGTCATCGAAGACGGCAAGAACAAGGTCAAGCTCAACAGCGATTTCAAGGGCACCAAACCCGGCTGCTGAGCAGACAGCGATACTAAGCCCTAACGTTGCATGGCATCATGAAAGAGAGTGGCGGATGTGCTGAAGAAGGTCCATAATCTGAGGCACCGCATAGTCCCCGCATGTGTCGACAAACCTTTTCCCGAATGTCACCCGGGGTTAAAGCTGCGTTTACGTGAATCACAACAGATATTTGCCGAATTTATGGACTTT
>JAJYLU010000083.1 GCA_021787505.1 Nitrospirota bacterium
GAGGAGCAATCCGACCAGAACAGCCGAAGCACTGAAGAACAGACGCCTCAATCTGCTATTTTCTTTCATGTAACATACTCCATCTCTTTACATTATCAGTGTTGTACGGAAAAATTTCAAACAAAAGGAGGGATGAAGGACAAAAAAACGATAAACTTGTCAATAACGTGTTTTTTTGGGTTGTCGCGGAAACACCCGGGTCATTACTGCGATCTGCTGACTGTCGGGAAAAAGGGGCCATGGGTGCCCCGTGGCCCCTTCCGCAAGTTAGTGAGCGCTCTCCTGACAGTTCCCGATTCGTTTCCCGTGCATGTTCTGCGTGATCTTCTGACTGCCTTCCTTGCTCCTCATGTTCACGACGACCTTCCCGTCGAAGCTGCTGCCTTTGTAAGTGATTTTGCCTTCACTGTCTGTCGTCCCTTTTTTGTCCCTGCACTGCATGACCCACGTTACCGTGTCCCCAACGACTTTATTGCTGATCATCTTGCAGTCCTGGTTCTTTGGGGCCTTCTGGGGCACCGTTTCTTTATTGCTCAGACACATGGTCGTCTTGACCGGTGGTACCGACATCGGCAGACCTTCCATTACCACCTTGGAGGTGATCTCCCATTTTCCGTCCGTTATGTTCGGCATCGCATAAGCCGAGGTACACCATACGCCAGTCAACACTATCAGCAGAATAAGCCCCATCTTTCCTTTCACTGTAGCTCCTCCTCTTTCCTCAGATTAACAATATTGCACAGCAGAAATGATATCGGATTATATCACAATTTTTTCGGACTCTTCAATGGAAGGCAGTGAATACCCCGGTATCAGACCGGATGGTAAGAGCGACATGTTTGATCATCTTGCCCCTCGGCAGCGGATTCCGGCGTTATTGCGCTGCGTCTTCCGGTGAGGCAATTCGGGGCCTTTTTGCCCTTGTATACAGGCCTTGTTCGGCTAATGCCGGGCTGTGGAGAAGTCTTTAGGCCCCGGCGACGAATCTATACCAAAATGAGGTGTTTACAGTGGTAAGGCGATTAGTTTATAATGTACAAAGAAACTTTTGGAGTTATGAGAACCTCAGAGACTTTAAAAGCCCTGGGGTTTTTTGTTTCCCCAAGCAAGAAAGAGGAGAAAAAAATGGGAAAGAAGATTTACGTGGGCAACATCTCGTTCAAGGCGAGCGAAGAAGATTTGAAGGAGCTTTTTTCGCAGAGCGGGGAAGTCGAATCGGTGAAGATAATCACGGACAAACACACCGGGAACCCGAAGGGCTTTGCCTTTGTCGAGATGGCAACCGAGGAAGATGCCGGGAAAGCGATCAATGCGCTGAACGGCACGAACTTTATGGACAGGACGCTTTCGGTCGCGGAGGCAAGGCCCCAGCAGCCCAGGGAACGCCACGGCTTCGGCGGTGGAAAGGGAGGCTTCGGCGGCGGCAGGGGAGGCTTCGGCGGCGGCAGGGACCGGAGATAACCATTGGATATTAAAGTCCACGGCAACGACGTTGAGAAGGCGCTGAAGTCCCTCAAACGGCAACTCCAGAAGGAGGGTCTTTTCAAGGAGATTAAACAGAGAAGTTTCTACGAGAAGCCCTCGGTGAAAGAAAAGCGGAAAAAAAGGGAAGCCGCCAGGAAAAGGGCCAAGGCCCTCAGATCCCGGTAGTCCGTGCCCTTGCCGCTTGGTGACGGAGGGCGTAGGGTACCGGCATAGGAGTGAAGAGGAATCTGGACGGCCATAACCCTTGAGGAGTTATGGCCATCACAGCGGTTATTCAACGGGGATCTTTCTCTCTTTTTTCTTGGCCTCCTCGGTTTTGGGTACCCTAATCTCGAGGATGCCTTCCTTGAAGGTCGCCTTTGCTTTGTCCGCCCGCACCTCAACCGGCATGCGGACACTCCTTGTGAATGACCCGTAGGATCGTTCTATCATGTGATAGTTCTTCTGCTCGATCTTTTCCTCCTGTTTCTTTTCGCCTGATATGATCACAGTGCCGTCCGAAAAGTCGACGCTTAAGTCTTCCTTTTTCATACCCGGCAGTTCCGCTTTTACCACGACGTCGTCTCCTTCTTCAAAGACGTCCATCGACGGACTGATTTCGCCTATTTCGGCCGGCCGCATGCCTGGCCAGCGGGCATTCCAGAGGAGGGAAAAGGGCTTTCTGAAGAAATCTTCGAACATCCGCTCCATTTCGGAGAAACGTCTCTCCATAGTCTCAAAGGGTGAAAGCGCCCTCGAGGGTTCGGTCTTCACCAATCCTTTCGGTTCCTTGGTAGCCATTACGCACCTCCAGGTTTTTTAGGGTTTATACTGTGAGTCTCCTGATTACTATTTTACCCTGCTTCTCCGTTGAGTCAATCGACCGCAACGCAAAGGCCATACATCGCAGCAGGATTCTTATTCGTCAGCGTTCTTCTGAAGTCTTATATCGTGAAGAAATCTCTTTGACAGACCGTGCCATGCCGGATAAGATGTAAAAAATGCGCATCCGGCGGGGTGACGGTCATCTTAAAATACGGAGGTCGATGGCGGAAGATGGAGCAGATCGTGATAGTCGACGAAAACGATAATTATATCGGAGAGGAGGAGAAGGAAAAATGTCATGACGGGGGCGGCATTCTCCACCGGGGTTTCCTTGCGATGGTTTTCAACCGGGACGGCGAGCTTTTTCTGACGCGGCGGAGCCGGAAAAAGAGGCTCTGGCCCGGTTTTTGGGACGGCACCGTCGCAAGCCACCTGAAAAAAGGCGAGGATTACGAGCAGGCGTCGAAGCGGAGATTGAGGCAGGAGATCGGGCTTGCAACGGACCAGGTGCAGTATCTGCTTAAGTTCCATTACAGGGTCGGATACAGGGACATCGGCGCGGAAAATGAAATATGCGCGATCACTGAGGTGAAAGGGGTCGAGTCCGGCTGGATTTTCCCGGACCCGTATCAGATTTCGGAAATCAGGACAATTGCCCCGGGGCTGTTGATCGGCGAGATGGCGGGCAGCAGAGACATCTATACGCCGTGGCTGACCATCGCCGTGGAGCGCATGCGCGAGAACGGGTTTTTATGAAAACCATCATGACGTCAGAAAGGAAATCGTCTGCTACTCTTTCTTCCCTCCCTTCTCGAATGCCCTTATCTTCTCATCGAGCATCTCGATCAGGCCCTTTATCCCTTTCGCCTTAATTACGCTGGTGAACTGTGCCCGGGTGAGAGCCAACTGGCTGACGCCGGAGATCTGAATATCCACCACGCGCCAGGAACCCTCTGCTTTCCGGAGAAGATAGTGAAAGCTCACCTCTTCTCCGTTTGACTTGAGGAGTTTGCTGATCACGGTAACGGTGCCCTGTTGCGGCTGGCTCTCCGAGACAACTTCGAATTTTTCTCCGGACCAGCCGTCGAAGCGCCCCGCATAGGTCGCGATGGTCCAGTCCCTATATGCCCTTGCTACCGACTCACGCTCGTCTTTCGTGAGCCTCTTCCAGTACCTGCCAGTGGACTGGCCGGCCATAAACGACAGGGCGTAGGTGTCCCTGATCACCGGCTCAAGGAGTTTGTACCGTCCACGGTACCCGAGTTCATCGGCCTTTTTCATTGCTTCGAGGAGCGCGGCATTGAAGGTCTTGATTACGCCTGCGGGAGAGGGCTGCATGGAGGCGATTGATGGAGGCGCGAAAAAACAGAGTACAAAAAGCGGGAAGACAGACAACAGGCTGTGAATAATGATACTTCTTTTTGATATCATGTACTAATGATAACCGAAACAGCAGAATTTGGAAATATATTGAAAGGCCATCCATAGATGGCGGATAGGCCGGAGGGACGGGCAAAGAGACTTCTCGGCTGGTGGGTCAAATACGTGCATCATCACGCCGGTGCGGTCATCGTCTGCACGCTTTTCATGACCGCGGGTATTTTCTATTACTCTTTGACCAATTTTAGGATTGACACCGACATGAACGGTATGATCTCGGAGAGGCTCGGTTTCCGCAGGCTGGAGAACGAATTTACACGGGCCTTCCCCCAGCTTTCCGACACAATCGTCGTGGTGATCGACGCCGATACGCCCGAACTTGCGGAGAAGGCCAGGAACAGCCTCGGCTCGGTACTGAAGAATGATCCCCCGCTCTTCAAGAACGTCTATGAGCCGGGAGGGGGAAAATTTTTTTACAAGAACGGACTGCTCTATCTCTCCGTGAACGAACTCGAGGACTTTGCGGATAATATGGCGGCAGCACAGCCATTAATCGGGTTCCTTTCAGAGGACATGAGCCTGAGGGGATTATTTTCGGTAGTCGGCCAGACATTGGAGCATGCGAAGGAGGCCGGCGCGGATGAGGCGAGGATCACCCTTCTTTATAAAAGGATGGGCCAGGCGTTTGAGAATATCGCGTCGGGCCGGCCGTTCCGCGTGTCATGGCAGGAACTCATGCTCGGCGATAGGGAGGCTACCCGGCAGCGGCGCCAGTTCATCATCGCGCAACCATATCTCAATGAAGGCAGTCTTTCCGGAGGGGAGGCGGCGCTTGAAAAGGTGCGGAATGCCGCAAAGGAACTGGGCCTGAGCAGATCAAACGGGGTGACGGTCCGTATTACCGGCGACATTGCATTGGCGAGCGAGAATCTCTCGGAGGTGAGAAACAGCGTTGGCGTAGCGACAGTCGCCTCCCTTGTCCTGGTGGCCGTTATTCTTTTCATAGGGCTTGGAGGGTACGTGCGTCTCATGATCGCCAGCCTCCTGACCCTCATAATCGGTCTTGTGTGGACTACCGGCTTTGCGATCGCCTTTATCGGCAGCCTCAACATGATATCCATCACCTTTGCGGTCCTTTTCATCGGTCTGGGCATTGATTACAGTATCCAATTTTGTCTTCGGCACAAGGAACTGCTCGAATCAGGCCTCAGTCACGCTGAGAGCCTGGCTACCACGTCAAAGGGAGTAGGACGGAGCCTCCTTCTCAGCTGTATAACGACTGCGATCGGTTTCTATGCGTTCCTGCCGACGGCCTACGCCGGAGTTGCCGAACTCGGCCTGATTTCCGGCACGGGTATGTTCATCAGTTTTATCATGAATCTCACCGTGCTCCCGGCGCTGATCGAATTGTTGCCCGTCGAAGCAAAGAAGTCTGCGGGCTCAGACGCAGTGACGGCGATCGTGAAGGTACCATACCGTTATCCTCGCAGCATTGTTGCCGTCACCTTGGCTTTGGGGATGGCTTCGGCGGTCCTTCTGCCTAAGGTATATTTCGATTATAATCCGCTGAATCTGTACGACCAGAAGTCAGAGGCAGTCGCTGTCATCAAGGAACTTTTTAAGGACCCCGAGACCACACCGTGGACCATCTCGGTCCTGAGTACGACCAAAAAAGATGTGGAGCGGCTCTCGGATAAATTGCGCCGGCTGAAAGAGGTGAAGACAGTAATAACGCTCTTCGATTTCATCCCCGACAAACAGGGCGAAAAACTCGGTATCATATCCGATATCAGACTTTTCATGCCTCCCGGGCTGGACCGCGCTTCAATAAAGAAATTGTCTTATCAGCAAAATGTCAGGTCTTTCGGCAGCCTTGAAAGGACAGTGAAAAATGCGCTCTCGTTGTCCACCGGAAGGCAGAAAGATGCCCTGTCGGGGCTTTATGAAGGCATCCTGAAATTCAAAATGCTCCTTCAGAAACCTGAAAATGGGGGAAAGGCATTTGACGTGCTCGAAGATGATCTGTTATCTCCTCTTCCCCTGCTTTTTCGAAGGCTTGATCTTTCGCTTCAGGCTTCGAATATCGATCTGGCCGGGCTTCCGAAAGATCTGGTATCACTGTACCGGTCGAATGACGGACGTTACAGGATACAGGTACTGCCGAGCGAAGATATCCTGGACAGAAATGCCCTTGCGCGTTTCGTAAAGTCAGTGCAAGCCGTTGCGCCCGGTGCGACGGACGCACCGGTCTCGATCTACGAATCCGGCATGGCGATCATTTCTTCCTTCAGAGAGGCCACGCTCTATGCGATTATCGCGATCACCCTCTACCTGCTGATAGAACTGAGGAGGTTTTTTGTCACCGCCCTCATACTTACGCCGCTGATTCTCGTGACGGTCATGACAGGGGCCGCCTCGGTACTGCTTGGCATTCCCCTGAACTTTGCGAACGTCATCGTGGTGCCGCTCTTACTTGGTATCGGCGTGCATAGCGGAATCATATTCATCGTCCGTTACGAAACAGAGCCCCCCCCTGGCGGGAACATGCTGACTACCAGTAATGCCAGGGCCGCGCTATTCAGTAATCTTGCGACCATGGTCAGCACCGGCAGCCTGTCTTTTTCGGCACATAAAGGTATTTCAAGCATAGGGATACTCCTGACGCTCTGTCTAGGTTTCCTGATATTTTCGACACTCGTCCTTCTGCCCGCGTTACTCAAGCTGTCCGAAAAGCGCGTTAGGGACGAAGATTTCACCTGAGCCCGGCCCCTTTATTTTGACGAAAGGGGTTGTTTCTGCTTGAAATAGGGGGGCGATCTGTTAAAATGAAAGTATTTAGGCGGACGCCGGAGGTGCGACCTCCTTTATGGCTGTCCAATTATTTCAGGAAGGAGAAAGATGAAAACCTTGTTCCTTAATCCTCCCTCGTTCGGGGGGTTCGACGGCGGCGCAGGGGCCAGGTATCAGGCCAGACGGGAGATCCGTTCTTTTTGGTATCCTACCTGGCTTGCCTATCCGGCGGGAATGATTCCCGGAAGCCGGCTTCTGGATGCCCCGCCCGCTGACCTGGACATAGACGCAGTGATAAAAACGGCCCGGGGCTATGATCTCATTGTCATGAGCACCAGCACGCCGACTGTCGGCCATGACGCCCGCGTTGCCGGTTTGCTGAAAGATAGTTACCCCGGCCTCAAGATAGGGCTTGTCGGGCCGCATACCGTGGTCCGGCCGGTCGAGACACTGGACTCTTCGAAGGCAATAGATTTTGTGACGACCGGCGAATTCGATTACCCGGTGACCGAAATCGCACAGGGCGTGCCTTTCGAGCGGGTGGCCGGCATCGTCTTCAGAAAGAACGGCGGGGTTTGCCGGACGGAGGACAGACCCCCAATCGAAGACCTGGACTCTCTTCCTTTCGTGACGCCGATATATAAAAGAGACCTTGAAATAGAACATTACTACAACGGCTATCTTAAACATCCGTACGTGTCGTTTTATACTGGGAGGGGCTGTGG
>JAJYLU010000084.1 GCA_021787505.1 Nitrospirota bacterium
CCGAATGACGATTTGGGAGGTGAAATAGATGCATCGATTTCTCATCGTAATTGAAAAGGCAGAGCGCAACTATTCGGCTTATTCGCCCGATTTGCCAGGTTGTATTGCTACAGGCTCAACACGGGAGGAAGCTGAGAAAAACATGCATGGAGCAATCGAAATGCATGTGAAGGGTTTGTTAGAGGATAATCTGCCTATCCCCCCATCAACTTCTATTGCTGAATATATCGCAATTCCTTGACCTTTTGTAAAAAAAAGGGGGTGGCCCCTTGTGTTCCAATAATATGAATATTGGGGCAATATAAAACAAGCTCGTCTCATTTGCGACAAACCTGGTGTTGATATCCTTGATACCGACCAAGCCATCCCCGATAAGACCTGCGGAATAAAGACTTTTTTTGTCGTCTAAAGTACTGCTTACAAGGAGACGGGAAATCAGAGTTTTAAGTTGACAGTCTGCCGGGAAAAGGAGTATGGTGAAGACGAGAGAAGCTCACCAGTGGTGGCCTTTCTCTTTCCGGACCCGGCAGAAAGTTTTAGGAAGCAGAGACGCTACTGTCTCAGATGCACGAAGCAAAGTACTAAAACGCCGGGCAGGGGAGAACAGTCACCACTTTTTTGTGGATAAATTGCCCTTGCCGCTGCATTACCGTACCCTGTTGAGTGGTCTTCGGATAGTTCCCCTTGGAAAATTTAGGAGCTGCCCCGGCCAATACTGCGTGAAAGGCGGCGTCAAATCATCCGTCTGTGGGTGTGCCTCGATCTCTTCTTTTTCTTCTTGCTCTTTTTTGTATAGGAGGCTTTGGTGACCATTGCGGGATCGTAACCTGACTTTGTAAGATACACCTCGGGTTCCTCCTGGTGGTTCATCACCTTCGAACCAAAGGCCATCAGATTCTCCGACTCTCTCCATAACATGCCCCTGCTCGGCGCGCCGAGTACGGCGACGATAATAGTCTCGTTTTCCCTAGAACCGACACAGACAAGACAGTGTCTGGCCTGCCTGGTATATCCTGTCTTTCCTCCCACGATATCTTCGTCATGCCATAAGAGCTTGTTCGTATTGGTGATCAGGACCGTCCTTCCGGATTGGGTCGACACCTCCGTCACCCGCTTATTGAGTATCTCCCTCAGCACCGGTGACTGGATCGCCACCCTCATGATCTTCGCGAGATCGTAGGCAGTGATATGCTGGCCTTCGCCGGGAAGGCCGTTAGCATTGATGAACCTTGTATTCTCCGCCCCGAGCTCAACCGCCTTATTGTTCATCAGATTCACAAACTCCTCTTCGGTGCCCGCCACTGCCTCCGCAAGCGCGACCGCCGCATCATTCGCCGATTTAATGAGGGCGGCTTGAAGGAGTGTCTCTATGGTCACCCGGTCTCCTTCTTTCAGTCCGACCTTGGTGGGGGGAGTTTTTGCCGCCCTTTTGCTTACGGTGACCACGTCGCTGAGCCTTGCACGATCGAGTACCACGAGGGCCGTCATCAATTTAGTGGTACTTGCGGGCATGAGGAAATTGTCAGGGTTCTTTGCATAAAGCACCCTCCCTGTCGCCGCATCCATGGCAACGGCCGCCCTCGATGTTATTTCTTGCGCGGAAACCACAGTGACGAACGACGCGCACCACATGATTAGAAAAAGTAAAAAAAATGCAGGTATATTGATATCGCCGACAGACAGGTCGTTTGTATTTATCCGGAGTTCGTGAAATTTCATAATTCTCCTCGGAGGTGTTTTATAAACTTACTTATAGTTTAGCTGAGATTACGATAAATTCCGTAATCTGTATCACATATGTATATATTATAGTTAGTAGGGGCAGGCCCCTGTGCCTGCCCTGGTTCAAACAACGGGCAACCACATGGTATTTCCCCTACACGGCGATTTTGAATGTCACACTCCTACTGATAAACCGCAGAAGCCACCTTCACTGTCAAATCCCCAAGCATGTTGCAGTAGCTCCCGAGTTCGTTGTCGTACCAGCCATAGGTTACCGCCTGGGTAATAGGGATATTAAGGCCGGACTCGAACCCTTCGGGGATTTTCTCATACCGCTTGCTCAAATCCAGTGTGACTACGGCCGTCCGCGTATGCGTCTCGTTTCCTTCGATGATGGCGGCGGGACCGAAGTATCCTATTATATCGGCGGAAACATTCTGTTCTTCCGTATATTTCAGATACCCTCTTTTTTCCCTCAGGGCAGCATCGCGATAAATGCCGTTGATAAGATTTCGATTGATAAGAGGATTGTCTTCTTCATCGTGAAAGGCGATTACCAGGATTATGAGGGACCCGGTCGAGATCGGGATCCGCACCGATTCCGCAATGAACCCTATGCTGTTCATCTCGGGGATGACCTGCCCGAGGGTCTTTGCGGCGCCGGTGCTGGTAAGGATTATGTTGTTCATGACGCTTCTGCTCTTCCGTAAATCCGCAGCTCCGGCCTTGGGCAGTCTGTCGAGTACCTCCTGCGTCCCTGTGGAGGCATGGACCGTGGCCATCGAAACACTAAGGATCTTCTTGGGACCGAAGTAATCGAGGAGCGGCTTGATCATATAGGCCAGACATGTAGTTGTGCAGGACGCCGCCGAGACGATCTGGTGTTTGGCATGGTCATATACCTCATCGTTGATACCCATGATGATAGTTCTTGCATCGTCAGGGAGGGTGCGGCCCTTTTCCCTGACCTTGAAGGGCGCCGAAACAATGACCTTTTCAACTCCCGCCTCGATATGGCCGCGAACGGAACCTTCCTTTGCGTCCGGCTGGACGGTCGGGTCGACATAATTACCGGTGGCCTCCACAACCAGCTTCACCCCGTGAGCGTTCCAGAGAATGTCCCTGGGGTTGCGGCTCTCCCTCAGTATCGTTACAGGGATGCCGTCGATAAGCATGGTGCCTTTGTCTTCATCGAGGTTTTCGATCACCCTTTTTGATCTGTACCCGTAGAGGTATTTATGCAACGTCCCATAGGTGGAATCTTTCTCGATGTAAAGCGCGATATCTCCCAGGCTGGTCCCCGCCTTTCTGCCGATATTCACGACGACCTCTGAAAAATGTTTTCTTCCTATTTGGTGCCAGAGAGATAATTTCCCGATCCTGCCCAGACCGTTTATGCCGAGTACGGGTTTCTTTTCCGAGATAACTTTCATCCCTTGTCCGGCCATCTCAGTATGTCCTCCTTAGAAGTGATTTTTTCCTTCCTATTCCGTCAGAAACTTCATTTCCTCCACCGGATGACTGCCAAGGTAGACCGAGCCGTTTCTGCCGTCGATGCTCAGGAAATCACCGGCATTGATCACCCTGTTGTTCAGCCGGAACTTCTTGGCGTCTTCCAGCACGACCAGCTTATTGCAGCCCACGACACACGTCTTTCCAAGCTTCTTGGCGATAATGGCGGCGTGCGAGGTCGCCCCGCCGCGTGCAGTGAGCAACCCGTCTGCCGCCGAAATATGCCCGATGTCGTCCGGGACCGTATCAGACCTGACTAAAATCAGCGGCACGGCCGGATTTCCCCGCCTGAACTCCTCTATGTCATCGAAATCGAAGACGACCCTTCCGCTGAGTGCGCAGCCGCCGACCCCGATCCCGCTCGAAAGATAACTTGAGGCCAGTTCAGGGGAAGGGGCAAAAGCCGAAAGGCAGTCTTTCTTTGCTATGGCCATGTCGCGGGCCTGCAGGATGTAGAGGTCCTCCTTTTTCTCGCCCTCAAAGGTAAACTCTATCTCCTGCGCTCCCCACTTCTCCGTATAGATAAGGTTCTTGACGATCTTCAGAAGAGAACTGTATATCTCCGGGAAGCGGTCCTCGAGCGAGGCGTCGGACGTCCGTTCCTCTAAACGTCGCTGCTCGTTGGATATGCATAGGGTCTTGACCAGCCCCGATACCACGTCCTCCCCCTGGGCCTCTGTCGTGTAGTCGCCCCATAACATTGCCCTGTCGCCCGAACCCCGCGGATTGCGGGTAAAGAGGACCCCGGTACCTGAAGCGGAATCGAGATTCCCGTACACCATGGCCTGGACGATCACCGCCGTGCCCCAGTCCTCGGATATCCCGAGGACACTGCGGTAGGTCTGTGCCTTCGGGGAGTTCCAGGACCTGAAGACAAGGGAGACTGCTGTCTCGAGCTGCGTCTTCGGGTCGTCGCTTATTGCCACCCCGTGGTCCCTGATCGCGTCCCGGTAAGCGAGGGCGACTTCTTTCATCTGTTCCGGCGTAAACTGGACCTTGACGCCCACGTCATATTTCCCCTTGAAGGAATCGATGACGTCGTCGAAGACGTCCCTATCGATGCCGAAAAACATTCCCCAACACTGCAGAAAACGCCGGTAGCAGTCCCATGCGAACCACGGTCTGGAGTTCCGGCTTATAAGCCCCTCGACCGCGGCCTGATTCAGCCCCACATTCAGGAAAGAATTCATCATCCCGGGCATGGAAACGGCAGCGCCGCTTCTGACGGACACAAGGAGGGGATTATCGGGCCCCCCGAATCTTTTTCCCGTCAGTCTTTCGAGTGCCCTCATCCGGCCTTCTATTTCTTCGTTCAGATGGTCCCGCACGGGCCCAAACTGAGAAATCGCCGGCATGCAGCGATAGGCCTCGGTCGTGATAATGAAACCGGGCGGGACGGGCACGCCCAGTGGTGCAAGTTGCACGAGGTTGTACCCTTTGTTCCCCAAATGGATACGGTCATTGGCGGCCTTGTTGGGGGAATGGATCACGGACAGGGACTTCCCGGGGTCGTAACTGAGCAGGAGATCCAGATTCCCGGCATCCAGGCCCTCCGCCTGTTCGAAGAGGGTCTTGAGGACCCTGCCGATAAAATTATCGAACTGCTGAAGCCCGAAGGACCCCGATACTACATCCCTGAGAAACCGCTCGGTTACGGTATTGACAGACTCGAACTCGTTGCGGCCGTTGCCGGTGTCAAGGTATCTGGGCAGTATCTTGTCCTTACCCATCCCGAGGATGATGGTCTTCAGGTTGTTCTTGTGGATGTCGCTGTAATAGGTGCTCATTATATCCTGCACCCCCTCCGAGAACCCCCTGAAGATGTCTATGTATTGCGAGAAGGAAAACCTCATCTCCTGCAATGCGCATGTGAGGAGTTCCAGCATATTTTCGAGCCTGTTCGAAGATATTCCATCCAGCTGCAGGGCACTGATAAATAAATGCACCCACCTGCTGATCCCGAAGAGGGTGGCCCGGGTAATGAACCGGTGGTTGAAGGTATTCATCAGTTCCTCAAAGAGGATGTTCGCAAGATTTTCGAGGCGGTACGTGAGCGACAGGGCATTGAATTTTTTCTCGCTGTAACTTCCGTACATCGAGGGTATCCCGGCTGCGATATGTCTTTTGCGCCAGATGTCTTCGACCGCTTCATACTGCTCCGGCGAAAGGATAATTTGTTTCAGGACCTGCAGATAATTCAGGATCTCATCGAGACGCCGGTAGGGGTCTCCTTCCTCCAAAACAGCGATGAGGGCGTCGGCATCGGGAAGCCCCATCGCCCTTGTGCGTCTCAATTCGCCGACGATATTCAGGGGGCTTAACCGGTACTTCTGGTGAAGAAGCCGGTATAACTTGACAGCCAGGTATGCCCGTTCCTTTTCGCTTTCGGGGACCCCCTTTGCCGCCTGGACCAATGCATGGACATCCTTCTCTTCCAGGCCGAGGAGATCGGTTACGCGATGCATTCCCCGCTCTCTGAAGAGGGATAGAAAGACCGTACTGATATCATCGACAAAAGGGCCCGACGTCCGGACCCGGTGAAAGACTTCTTCGGGCAGGAAGCGTTCCAGTGCCCCCTTGTCCCTGGTCAGAAAGAACGTGAGTATTTCCTCGATGAGGTCAACGATAAGGGAACTGCTTTCGACGTGGCAGTATTTGCGCAGGAAATGGACAAGAGGGTCGGCTGTTTTTGCCGCGTTGTCGAGCGCGGTAGAGACGTCCCGCAACTCCCCTTCGGCATTGATCTCATTAAAATAAGTGGGGAACACCTGGGCCAACTGCTTGATGAACCAGTAAACAGGCCCGATATCGCTGTTCAGGAGCGCCGTGATATCCTTTTGAAACAGGTCGGTGTCGTTGATATGGACGCCTCCGAGCCTGAGATTGATTATCAGGGCGGATATAAGCGACTTCGACCACTTCGGGTTCTTTCCGATCAACTCCAGCCATACACGGATATTTTTCAGATGGGTCTTATTCGACCTCACCTGCCACTCATCGGTGAGACCGCTGACCTCCGGATACTGGAATCCGATCGAGATCAGGTTCTGGACGAACCATTCCACAAGGTCGCTGTCGCCCGAGGAGAAAATCTCGTTGCCGACCCCCTGAATACAAAAAAGGGTTGCTTCCGGGTGGATGGCGAAACTCTTCTTCAGCACGCCCAGAGGTCCGAACAAGAACCCCCTCAGGTGTTGAGGCTTCTCCGTTTTAACGGTCCCGGCGAGCGTCCGGCCCATCTCCCTGAGGGTATTTTCGTGGATACCCGAAAGGCTTTCCGATTCGAGGACCCTTGAAAGCAGGATCATTTTTAAGGCCCGGTTCTTCGTTCTGTCCCATTTTTTAGGCAAAAGGCCGAAGAGGTCTTCGTAAAAGCCGACTATCTGCATGTAACCCGGTAATTTTAAGAGCTCTTCCAAATATCCCGATGGGTCCTTATCTTCAGATCCTTCAAGGTCCTTCAGATGGACGACCAATTCCCTCAGGTTGGCATGAGATACGGGATAAAACAATTCCTGGAGTTCGGGATATTCCTTGTCACCGAGTGCAAAATCCATCTTTTCCGTGCAGTAAGTCAAAAGGTCTTCTTCCTTCAGCCAGCATTCGTATGTCGTGGAGAGATACCGATAAAGAAGTTTGTTGAAATTCCGGATATCGGGGCTCCCGGGCATTTTTCCGAGAATATACTTGCCGAGTTTTTTTACCTGCCGGGAATTGGTCGTAAGCAGGAGGAAATGATCGTCGGGCAGCCGGGAAAGCCTAGAAAAACATTCGGACAGTACGGCCGAATACTTCTGAAGGTCCTGCCCGCCGTCTGAAAGGACCTTTTCCAGGTAAGCGAGGAGGCTGTCTGCGGCAGCGGCCCGGACACGACCCTCGGGAGAGGCCATGGCCTCCAGAAAAATGTCTATAATGACCTTGACCGCCTCCG
>JAJYLU010000085.1 GCA_021787505.1 Nitrospirota bacterium
ACATTTGCTGACTTTTTCCGCCCGCCCCTGCCCTCTGATGGGAAGAATGCGGAATAATGCCCCGCTTTCAGCGGCGTTGTGCGATATAATACGGTCCTGGGACGTATTATACTGCAGCGGCATAATTCGGCCGCTCTATTATCGCGCACAAGAGAATCCATGGAATGCTGATCTTTTGGTTGGTATGTGCTGATATGGACTCCCTCCATTAGCTGCTATTTTCCCCGTCGGCATAGCAGTTATTTTATACCTTTACGTGTGGAGGTGAGTCAAGAGAAAATTGATCAGGAGTTCCCCCACTTTTTTATTCGTCATTCCCGCGCAGGCGGGAATCCACTCTTCTCAACGCATCAAGCTTTCGTACAAATCCGCCCATTCGGGGTTGTGTTCCTCAATAAGCTTAAGCTTCCATACCCGATTCCATTTTTTCATTTGCCTTTCCCTCGATAGCGCTATCTCGGCGTCTCGCGCAATCTCATAGTAAACAAGCCGATGCACTCCGTATTTGTTTGTGAAACCATCAACCAAGCCGTTCTTATGTTCATAAACCCTCTTCGTCAGGTCAGTGGTCACGCCTATATACAGGGTGCCTCTTCTTTGGCTGGCCAAAATGTAAACATAAAAGGTTTCTTTCATGTATAGGACCATAGGGAAAATGGATTCCCGCCTTCGCGGGAATGACGGCTCTTATTTTACTATCTGCCTGCAAAAAGTTCCCCCATTATTAAAAAAGAGCTCGACCACTTCTTAAAATCATTTTTTACTTTTACCTCAAACAGTTGCGTCTTGTGAGCATGAAATCCTGGGGGAACTCCTGAAAATTGATGATGGATATGCCGTCAACTAAAGCAACAAAGAAGAAAGATCCCGGGTTCTCCTCGGCGAATCCGCCTGAGTGCGGACAAGCCGGAATGACAAACTTAAGGAATTAAGGAGTATCTACCAGGTCAGCGAAAGAAGGCAGCTGATGTCCGACTGGAGGCGGTTGTACTTGCACTTGATCACCATGCACTGTTCGGAGCGATAGCAGAACCCGTCCTTTATCACCACATGCACGTTGATGCAGGTGCTTTCCCGGTGCGGGCAGGGGACATGAAGCTTCCCTGTCGTTTCGGAAAAGTGCTTCTCCAGAAAAGAATCTTTCACGGCTTTATTATACAACGTTTTTGCACGCACCACAGCCTCCTGTTCCTTTGCACGCACCTATCACAGCAAGGAGGGATGTTCCGGTATCGGCAGGGCAAATCGCCCCAGTGGAAGAGTAGACGATAATGCCGTACCGTGAAGCGCTGCCTTGATGACAGTCTACTCTCGAAAACGCCGATTGACAAGACAGCCGAAGCGTGATCAAATGTAATCAGAGGCAAGGATTCATATGATTAGCGGATGTGCAGCATGAAGAGATTTTTTATCATCCTTTTTCTTTTCGCGGCGCTGGCATTGCTTCCTGGCGGATGTACCTATTACTACCCTTTGGATTACGACCCTTCTTACTACCCCGATAATTACGGTTTTATTGCTCCTTTTATCTATTATTCCCCTTACGGGTACTACTCGTATTCCCCGTATCCCTATTCTTATCCGTACGGGTACTATCACTATTACCCTTCCACCCGCTTTTATTTCGGCGAAAGCCCCGAGGACTTCAGTCAGCGGCAATTCGAGTCGCGCGAAAAGCCCGCTGGTCCCGAAGGCCCGCCATCTACAAAATGATACGGCGGGCGTTCCCCCCTTCTTACTTGCCGGCTCCCCTTTGGCCCCAATGCCTTTGAAGGAATGGATTGCGGGGGCATGTGAAAAAAAATCTTTATCTGCGCCACCTTTGTAAGACATCTGCGACTCAAATGGCCGGAGATTTTAATAACCGGAGTTTTGAAATCATCAGTAGGCAAGTTGCGACATTATAAAGTTTTTTTCACATGCCCACAGTAATTGCAATTCTCCGGTTCAAGGCAATCCGGTCCCGGAAACTACTTCTACTGCGACGCCGGCCCAAGGGTCACCTCGACAAAGTCTTTCGGTCTTATCCACTTCGTAAAAGCCGCTTTTACCTGTGCCGCGGTGGTTTTCCGGTAATTCTTCGCCGCCTCTACCGGCTCGTCCAGGGGAAGGTCCTTCAGGGCCAGATCGAGAAGTATCGACGCTATGCTGTCGGTGCTCGACTCCGAAAGCGAGACCTGACGGATAAGGAGCGATTTGGCACGGTGCAGTTCGGATGCGGTGACCGGCTTAGTCTGCATATCTTTCAGGTCGCGTTCGATTATGGCACGGGCCTTCGACACGCTTCCCGGGTCGCAGGCATATTCGACGGCGAAGAGAGACCGGGTCTTGCCGGCCTCGACCACCGCCTCTACGGCATACACCAGTCCGGTTTTCTCCCTGAGGTCCTTATAAAGACGGGTCGAATAGAACCCCCCGGCAAGGACGTGGACCCCTACCTGAAGAGTGTAGTATGCAGGGTTTTTCCTTTTCAGCCCGAGCGTCTGGGCAAGGGTCACTTCCGCCTGCACCCTGCTAGTATCGGGGACCGCAACGGAAGAAGGCTTGTTTGCAGGCACCTGCGGGAGGTCTGTCTCCGGTTTCGGGCCGGAGGCCTTCCAGTCTCCAAACTGCTTTGCGATGATTTCCCTGGCCCGATCCACAGACACATCTCCAATGACAACAATTGTGGTCATGTCAGGGCGAAATACCTTCCGGTAATAAGATCTGACGTCTTCGAGTGAGAGCTTCGACACTGTTTCAGGGGTCGCCTGCCTGAGGGTCGGATCTCCTTTCGGATAAAGCGCAGTGCGAAGCGCGATGCCCGACAGGTACGAGGGACTCTTGAGCTTGCCGGCAACCGCCCCCGTTATCTCTTGTCTGACAACCTTGAACGCGTCTTCCGGAAAGGCGGGACGAAGGACATTATCCGCCAGCAACTCCACGCCCCGTTCGAACTTGTCAGACAGTATGCGGACCGAAAAACTGGTCCCCGCTGATTCATCGGCCGCGATATCATCGAGCGCCTTTTGGAACGCCAGGCGGTCGAGCTTTGTTGTACCGTAAGAGAAAAGGCTGTCGAGCACGAGGCCGACCCCTTCCTTGTCCGGCGGTGTTTCGAGGTCGGCATTGTGTTTGATCCGCCCGTAGACGCTTATGGTCTTGCTGATCTTTTCCGGCTGGACGATAAGTCTGAGCCCGTTGGGAAGCGTCAGCACCGCAGGTTTTATCATCGAGGCCGGAACAGATGGCAGCTTCGTTACCTTTGCCGCCCACTTGGGAAGCGGGGCCCCGGTCATTTTTCTCGGCGCCAGCGTCTCCTTTCTCCCGAAACCCTGCGACGCGACCGCCTTGCCAGAGGGCTTCGGCGTCAAAATCGCGACGATTGCGGTATCGTTTACGAGGTATTCCTTTGCAACCTTGTTCACCTCTGAAACAGTCACTTTCCTGATCGCGTCGATATCGTCCTCCGGAGAATTGCGTCCTTCGACAGCAAGCGCCTGGGACCAGAGCGCCGCGAGTTCGGATATAGAGTTCATCTGGAACTCGGCGTCCGCGATTTCCCGGCGTTTCGCCGCCTCGACCAGATCAGCGGGGAACCCGTTCTTGATATAATTCTCGATTATCTTCTTGATGACAGGGACGAGTTGCGCGCCGTCTGTCCCCTGCGGAAAGGCAGCGGTTGCATATCCCAGCCCGGCTTGCGGCAGCATCGTCATGTTGAAATCCGCTGATAACGCCTTCCCCCCGGGAACAAGGGCGTAGAGGTCGGCCCTCTGGCTGTCGAGCACGTCCGCCAGTATCTGTGCAGCGGCAAAGTCAGGGCTCTTGTAGCCCGGCAGGCGATAGGCCACTACAACCACACCGTAAGACAGATCGGTTTCAAGTTTTATCGTGTTGGGCTTCAGCGGCTGCAGCTGGACCTGCAGTCTCGGCGCCGTCGGTCGGGAGGGAATGTCAGCGAAGAACCTCTTCACCTTTTCGAGCGCATGTTGCGGCTCGACGCTCCCGGTGATGACGAGGACCGCATTATTCGGACCGTACCACTCCTCGTGAAAGGACCGGAGCATCTTCCCCGTCGTCTTGTCGAACGACGGCCGTGTGCCGAGCGCGTCGTGCGCATACGGCGTTCCCGCGAAGATCTTGGACAGGAGTGTCGAATAAAAGACATACAGGGGGTTGGAGAGGTCCTGGGCGACTTCCTGCTCGATCGCACCGCGTTCCTCTTCCCATAGTTGGTGCGAATCGAGCACTCCGGCCATGCGTATCGCTTCGATGCGGAGGGCGATATCCAGGTCATCGGAGGGCACGGTGAAGAAATACTGCGTGACGGTCTGCTGTGTGTCGGCATTGAAATGCCCGCCCATCGCGGCTACAAGGTCCGAAAGCTGGTCGGCGGAAAGGCCGGGACTGCCACGGAACATCATATGCTCCTGCGCATGGGCGGTCCCAGGGAACCCGTCCGGAGACTCGTTCGAACCGACAAGGTAATTCATCTCCGTCGTAACAACCGGCGCCAGGTCATTTTTGAGAATGACTACCCTGAGGCCGTTCTTTAGAGTTGCGCGCAAGACCTCCGGGGAAGGTTCGCAATAGGCATAGCCGCCGGACAACCCAAAAAACAGGCACCCCGCAAAAAAAATGAGGAGAAAGGGTTTTATGATTCCGGATCTCTTTTTCTTTTTAAGCATATGGTCTCACCAGCCTTTTGTTTTTTTAAAGTGTAGCAGCAACAGGGGAGAGTAGCAACAGCATTGAAGAGATTAAGAAAAATTAATTGGTTTTTTTCATAAGGTTATGCGATTATAGTTCAACAAAGTGTTCTCTAAAACTTATTTGTCCGCTCGGGAGGATCTGCAAATGAAGAGAATTTCGTATATATTGTTCGTGCTCGGTGTTTTGGCGCTCGCCTACGGTTTGTTCCTGCTGCCGAAAAGTTATGCCGGCGTGCATGTGAACGTAGGGATCAATCTGCCGGTCTTTGCGTTCCCGGCGCCGCCGCCCATGGTCGTAATCCCCGGGACCTACGCCTATTATGCGCCGGACGTGGACTTGGATATCTTTTTCTATCAGGGCTATTGGTACCGCCCTTACGAAGGACGGTGGTTCAGGGCGAGGGGATATGACGGGCCATGGCTGCATATCGGCCCGAGCAGGGTCCCGAGGGTCGTCGTGGACCTGCCGCCTGATTACCGTCATCACGTGCGCCCCGGATACGAGCGCATCCCCTACGGCCAGTTTAGGAAGAACTGGAGAAGGTGGGAGCGCGAAAAATACTGGGACAGACACGCCGGCGGATATGGCCACGAACGCGGGCGCGGCAACAGGCACGAGGGAAGGGATTGGCGTAGAGAAGATAGGGCAGATAATCGCGGACACCGGGAAAACAGGTATGATGATCGCGGGGACCGGGAAAACCGAGGGATGGAGGGGCACCGCCGCTATTAGGGCTGCCTGTGACTGGGTTAGTCCTTTCGCTCAGCGGGCCCAGGCCGGTTCCGGTTCTTCGAGGTTGCCGAAGGTCGAGATGATCACTTCGGGCAGGGCGGGATGGATATGGATTCCCTTGTTCAGCGCCCACATACTCAAATCGTTCGCCATGGCGACGACCACTTCCTGGATCAGGATCGACGCATGGGGGCCGATGATGTGAAAGCCCACGATCTTCCCTCCATCTTTTTTTACGATCGCTTTGCAGAAGCCCTCCTCTTCCCTCATCGCCTCACCGCGCGCGACGTCCGAATAGTTCGCCTTTCCGACAAGAAGGTCGCGGACATGGAACCGCTGTCTCGCCTCATCCTCGGTCAACCCCACCGAGGCAATCTCGGGATAGGAAAACACTGCATGGGGCACGGTGAGATAATCGAGAGTCTCTTTTGCGTTATGGAATGCGTTTTGAAACACGAGCGTAGCCTCCCTGTTGGCAGTGTGTCTGAACATCTTCTTGCCGATCGCATCTCCGAAGGCCCATATGCTCTTGCATGATGTCTCGAAATATTCATTTACCTTAATATAATTGCGCGCGTCCGTTTCGATCCCGCTGTTTCCGACCTTCAGTATATCTGCATTGGAAGTCCGGCCTGTTGCAACAAGGACCGCGACCGCGGATAACGTCTTTTCCTTGCCGGTCGACCGATCCCTTGACGTAACGCGATATTCCCGGCCTGATTTCTTTATCGTCGTCGCCTCGGTATCGGTAAGGACCTGCATCCGTCTCCCGAGAGCCTTCTTGAGGAGCGCCGATATTTCCGGCTCTTCATCGGGGACAAGACGCTTGTTTCTCTGCAAGACCGTCACGTCCGTGCCCATTGCCGAAAAGAAATGCGCGTATTCCGCGGCGATATATCCGCCGCCGACGATGATCAGGCTATCTGGCCTTTTCTGCAGACGGAGAATGTTCTCGTTTGTCAGAAAATCGACGCCCTCTATCCCGCTGATCGGCGGCACCTGAGGACGCGCGCCCGATGCGATGACCACTTTTTCCCCTTTTATTCGCTCTCCCTTGACCTCGATCGTCCTGTCGTCAACGAAAAAGCCTGCACCCTCGTAGAAATCGAGCACTTCTGAATGTGCGATCCCCTCCCTGACATGCGCCTCTCCCTTTGATACGCTATCGGCCATTCTCTTCATGATGGCGGGAAAGTCTACTTCGCTCACTTCTGCGGTGATCCCGAGTTTCGCGGACTCCCGAATCTCCGTGATCCTGTCCGCCGGATAGATAAGCATCTTGGACGGAATACAGCCGAGATTGAGGCAGGTGCCGCCGACCGGTCCTTTGTCCACGAGCGCGACGGAAAAGCCATGGGAAAGTGCGTTTTCGACTATGAGGAGACCGGCTCCGGAACCTATCACGATCACGTCGTACTTTTTCATTTTTCTTCCTCCGCAGAAGATGAGAAGGGCACGGATCTATCTGCCCCATGTACAAAGTGTATCAGCATCGCCGATGAGACACAATCGCGAGCGCGCACCCGTATGTTCTGCTATAATTTTCAAGCAGAGCTATGCCACGGATTACGGTGAAGCCGGACATCAGATTTAAGCAAGGCGACAGCCGCTGTCCCCTCGCCGTGTTCATCCACGGTATGGGGGTAAACGCGGACTTCTGGACCGATCCGTCACGGGCAAAGGTGCTCGGCGCAAAATATCCTCTCCAGATATTGCTGCCCGGTGACATGGAACCTG
>JAJYLU010000086.1 GCA_021787505.1 Nitrospirota bacterium
ATTGAGCTCCTCGGCATGCTTCGCCTTCTCGGAAGTGGTGATGATCTTGGTATGGAACTTCTTTGCTACCTCGGTGATTGCAGGCATGATGCACTGAACATCGACTGTCATAGCGTCTATAAGACCGGTCATAATCCCGAGTTCCTGGTTGGTAAAACCGCCGGCAGTCGGAATGCCATGTCTCATCAATACCTCATTCGCCGTGCAGCACATGCCGCCGAGGTTGATACCCTTTGCGCCCTTTGACTTGGCGTATTCGACCATTTCAGGCTCGGCCACCACATCGACCATGATCTCGGCAAGCAGCGGTTCATGCCCGTGCACGATGAGATTGACCTCGTCTTCCTTAAATATGCCGAAACTAGCCTCGGCCTTAATCGGTTTCGGGGTGCCGAAGAGGATGTCTGTGACGTCGGTGGATATCATGCTGCCGAGCCACCCATCGGCGAGCGCTGTCCTCAGTCCCTGCGTGAGGAGATGGTCGGGGTCATGGTCAACACCGATATTGGTGCGATGCATCGCCTCGCAGACCTCCCGGTCGACACCGCGGGGGACGATACCCCACTTTCTCCAGCGCTCCTGGGTCTTCTTGGGCGCCCTCGTGATAAAGTTGCCTTCACCCTTCTGTCTTCCGAAGTCTTCTATCAGCTTTTCGGCAACGTCTTTTGCGACCGCATTTACTTCCCTGCCTTCAAATTCGATATTCAGATAGCCCGCAACCCGGTATAGTTTTCTCACGTCGGTGATCTTGAAATCTTTTGCTTCGCCGTTTGCAACGGCAAGGAGGGTAAAGGCCATCCCTCTCGCATGGTCCGAGTGCGCGGCGGTCCCCGCCGCGATCATCCTGAGAAAATTCCTCGCGGCCACCGTGGGGAGGGTCGCTCCGCATACGCCCCTGGCCTCTTCTTCAGCATTTTTGCCGACGAGCCTGCATGGTCCCATGTGACACACCTTGCAGCAGGCACCCTCGGCCCCGATCGGGCAGGGTTTCAGCCTGTCGGCCCTGTCAAAACAGGTCTCTATCTTGCGGGCCTCGCCCCACTCTATGATCTCTTCTGCGCCTCTGGCATCACTCTTTATATTCTGTGACATTGTATCCTCCAATCCTTATTTAAAACATCGGGTCCATTTCAAGCGCGGGATGCCCCACGCTCGAAAGGAACTCCAGGAGTTTCTCCGAATCCTCGGCGTTCGTCTCGTCGGCGATTTTATCGAGCAGGTCCGGCACGCCCTCTTCCGCCGCACGCTCGCCGAATTTCTCCTTGAGGCTCTCTTTGAGGTTCTTCGTCATCCAGACGACCCTCTTCAGCCCGCCGTCGGCATACAGGAATTTTTTGCTCGTAATAAAGTTCCTGCCGATACCCATGAAGCCCGGTGTCTGCATACCCCCGCCGACGCTTCCGGCCAGGGTAGAGAACTTCATCCCGGCAGGAGTCATGCCGGTATGGCCGCGCTGGACGATCATGACCCCGTTCGCCTCAGGGACGATCGCGATAATGCATTCGAAACACCCGCACGAGGTCATCGGGTTGTCCATGATCGTATAGGCGTTCATCGTCTCGACCGCACCGCCCGACGCGCTCTTAATATACTCGTCGACACCCGTCCAGCGGCCCTTCATCTGGTCAATGATATCGCCCTTCTTGATAGGCTGGTTTCCGCCGGTCGGATCGATTTCGTAGGCGGCCTTGCCGTCCAGCCAGTTATAGGCGCCGCAGAGGCCGAGTCTCTCAGGCGTGATGACACAGGTATGGCTCGGGGCGAAAGACTGGCAGAGCAGGCAGGAATAGAAGGTATCGACCGATTCATCGGTCATGCTGCCGAGCCTCTGGTCGCGTTCTTTGTATGACTTCCTTGCCTCTTCCTGCATCTCAAGCACGTCTTTTTCATCCACATAGAGCGTCACCTGGACCTTGTCGACGATTGATTTGAACCTCGAATGGCTCATCGTCGCCTGAATGACTCCGATATGTTCCAGAGTGAGGCCGTCTTTCTTGGCCTGGTTGCTGATCCTGACCCAGTTGATATCGCGCTGTCCCATGTGCCAGAGGCCCTGGGCCTCGTTGAGGTTGTGGTGTATCTTCCTCTCGATGACCGATTCGAAGTCCTTCTGCATCTTCCTTCCGGCCACGTCGATCACTATGCCGAGGGGCATCTTGCCGCCCTTCTCGAACCTCTCCTGCCAGTTCTCTCCGACGATGACCACCTTGTTGTCCTCGATCTCCTCGAGCTCCCTGGTCCTTACCCACTCGAACGCCACGGTCCGTTGTCCGCCGAATTCGATGAACATGTCCTCTTTTCTGATCCGCTCGCCCTCGAAGGCCGGACCATACGCAACCGGGATCGGCGGCTTCTCGACCACGATCTTGAGCCCTCTCACCTCGATCGATTTCTGCACGATTTTGTTGTGATCAAATTCCTTGTCAACCTCTTCATACGTGCAGACGCCGGTAGGATGTATCACCGGGATGTCCGTATCGGCTACCGCCGGGAAACCCATATTGATCGCACCAGCCCCCGTTGACCAGATGATGTCATTGAGCGGGCCGAGCACCATCGCAAAGGCAAAAACCCTGTCCTTCTGGTACTTAAGATGCTCCTTAAAATCTCCGCCCTTTTTGCCGCCGAATATCAGCGACGCCCTGATTGCCCAGTCGAGCGCATAAAGGGTATGTTCGGTATCCGGACCGAGAGGCACGATGCGCGTATCCCATCCGAGGGCAACCCCTTTCCTCAGCAGTTGCTTGGTCACCGAGTTGCCGTCGACGTTCCCGGACAGGAACGTGAGAATATTCTTTTCCTGCAGTTCCCTGACGATCTTGACGGCGGTGTCGTCATCGGGGGCCGCCCCGATAATCGCGGCAAATCCCGGCATCGTCCCGTCCACTAACTGGATGCCCAGGTTACGCTGGATCGTATCGGTGATAAACCCGTTATACTCATAGCCGGTTTCAGGGTCTTTTACCGGCTCCAACCCCTCGATATACCTGAGGGCAAGGATAATCTCCTCCGCAAAGAGGGTAGCCATGCCCGAGTCGAGGGCCTCACCGAGATAGGGCTTCCAGATTTTTTCTTCGGGCTCGCCGTGAAGCAGTTCCCTGGCAAAGCCGAGCGCCGTCTTCATATCGCCTATCGTCTTCACTGCAAAACCCGTCATTGCGTAGATCATCGGCAGATAAAACGCGGTATCGGGGAATTCGAAGACATGACCTTCACCGTGCGCAGCTATCGCCTTCTGAAGCATTTCATCCGCTCTCTTTACAAGAGTATTCGAAGCTCTTATAGCCGCCGAGGCTATTAACTTGGACATCCTGACCTCCTATGATTGAGGATGAGACACGAAAAGTCTCGGCCACACCCAGACTTGCTTGTACTGATGGTTTTCATTTATACACTTTATTATATATAAAAGCGCCTGTCTTCTGCCTGCTATGCTCTCGTCTTGAGGAAAGCTGGGATCGCATTGGCCTCACGCGGACCCACCGTGATCTTCCATCCCGGCAGTTTGTCTTCTATCGACCCGCTCAAGATAGCGACATATCCCGGGATAATCAACTCTTTCTGCGCTATCTCTTTTTCGACGCCGCTTTCGGTGATGAATTGTGCGATCTTCGATGCGGTGAACTTGCCGGCCGCCCATGCGGTAAGGACCGAAAGACCCTCACAGTCCATGACCGCAAGCCTGCTTGCGACCTTGCTGTTTTCTATCTCGCCTGAAACGATGAAGTAGGTCAGCGAGAAGTTGGTCGTAATGAAGAGCGGAGATTCCGCTTTCGGTTCCCCTATGTTGTATACCTTCTGCTCCACCTGCATCGGCACCTGCGGATCGGTGTAGATGTTCTGTCGCAGGGTAAAGAGGGCCAGGTTTTTCCACTTCTCGATGCTGCTCAGCACGATGATCGATGCATATTTCGCAACACCGATCGCCGCCACCAGCGCCTCATGCAAGCCGTCTTCCCTCTGCATGAAATTGATGATGGGATATCCGAGCGGCTTGAAATTCTTCTTGATGGCCGCCCGCCGGATCAGCGTGTTATGCTCGATAATCTCCTTCGCCTTTCTCGCACCTGAATCAATGACCATGTCCTCCACTCCAAGGGACTTCACCTTTTCGGTCAGCGCCGCAAGTTCGTCAAGCCCGTTGGCAGCGATCCCGACGATCGCCTTATTCGCCTTTGCGACGGCTGCCATCGCCTCAGCGTTCGAGGAGTCCACGCCGTAGATGATCGGTCTTTTGCCGGTGAAAGATTTTGCCGCAGCCTCCGCCGCCCCCGCATCCTTCGTGCTGATGATGACCGGCACTCCCGCTGCCTTCGAAGCGATAACCTTGGCTGCCGCTTCCAGCTTGCCCGCATCGCCGGAGGCGTTCGACAATACGATCGCGTCGATCCTCAGTTTCTGCCCGACCCTGTCGATTTCAGATTGCATTACCCGCTCTGCGATCGCCGCCATCTCAGTATCCGGGAGAGTATCCTTTATCTCGACGGCAAAGGCGCAGGGGTTCACGAATTTCTTGTCATGTCTGAAGAGGACGGTCTCTTCTCCCATCTTTACCGCCTTGTCGCCGGACCCGAAGGTGATGGGTCTGACGGGAGGCGCCGAAGCCTCTCCCAGGATCTTTTTAGCCTCTTCGGACACATCCGGACAGGAGTCAAGCGTCGCCTGGCGCTGCGCGAGTTTCATTGCAAAGGCCAAACAGGTCGGATGTCCGCATTTTTTGCAGTTAGTCTTCGGTAACAGTTTGAATATTTCAACGCCCGATAAAGCCATATCAAAACCTCCGGTCTTAAAGAGTTAAAGGTAAAAAGTTAAAGGTAAAATGCAAAAAACCGGAAAAGCGGCTTTTCACCTTTCACTTTTCACGCTATATGAGTTCCTCTATCGTCTTCTGCACTTCCGCCACAGCCTTCGGATGCCTCATGATCAGAAATTCTGCGCCTGCGACAAGCAGGCCGATTGCGGTCACCGCCTCCCACGCGATCCCCCGTTCTTCAAGAGAACCCCAGTGGGGAAGATCGGACTCAGGCGCTTGCGTCTCCTTCACCTTCCAGACATACATCCCGATATCGCCGAGCATCGGCGGCTGCATGGTCGTGTCGTTCTGTGTCAACGCCGCAAGCCGTATCCTCTCCATCACCGAGTACGTATATTCAAGTCCGTATCCCAGTGCAGAGCACATCGGGTCGGTAATCAGCCTCTCTTTTTCGAAGCCCATCTGGGTGATAAGGATGTTGAGCTGTTTCGAGAGGTTGATGTCGAGCTCCGACATGGCTATCAGTTTATGGTTATTCGCCATTGCCGCGGCAGCGATTGTCTTGTAATTCGCCTCCTGGGCCTTGCCGATGACGCAGTTTCCGCCTTTGGCAGCCCCTGATGCCGCCACCAGCACAGGAGAATCCTTCTCTGCGTGGTTGCTGCCGAGGATTATCAGGGGGACTTTGATCGCCGCCAGGACGTCTTTCACCGTCTTCGCGGCATCCTCCGGAGACCTGTTTTCCCTGTCCGGATGGGTACCGACCAGCCTCAGCGCAATGGCCGCAGCCTTCAGCTCGTCCTGACAATATTTCGCCCACGTTACGGGGTCACCGGAAACCGACTCGAACGGCTTCCTGACATTCTCCGGCCAGTCCGCCGGCGGAACGTCCTGGATCTCAAACGCGATAACCGGTTTGTTCGGGGTTGCGCCCTCGAAAGAATGGAAGGGAAGGACATTCTCCCCTCCGAAGGTTACCGGGCCGTCTCCCGCGCCGATAGCCACGGAATATACCTTTCCCGAATACGTTTCCTTCGTTGGTGTAAAAGCCATTTAAAACCTCCTTTTTATCGTGCCGGCATCCGTCCAACACCGGGCGGGGTTAACCCCGCCCCTACAAGCGACCGACAATCACTTTCTCTTTACATTTCCAGATAAGAATGCGCGTAAAGCGTGTTCCCCATAATCACATCAATCGTCTTTTTTATTTCAGTCATTTTGGCGGTGTCATCAATCGTTTTCCCGGCAAGAACATCATCAAACAGTTTCTCTTCTTTCATTGCCTCCGCCATTTCATGGGCGTCCGCAATTGCGGAAGTCAATCCGGCATTCGTAAGCATCAGGAAATAGTATTTGTTCAAAATCGGTCTTATGTGTTTGGGGCAGCCGTTGGAAATATTGCTCAGGCCGACAACGGTTTTCATCGCGGGGTCGTTCATTTCCTGAAACATCTTTACTGCCTCAATAACCTTCCTGGCGTGGTCCTGAGAAGTCGCAATCTGAAGTACCAGCGGATCAAGATACAAATCCTCCAGAGGCACGCCATATTCCATTGCCCTTGCCATGATATCCGCCGCTATTGCGGCCCTTTCCCCGGCATCGGCAGGCAGTCCGCCTTTCCCGACAGTCAGCCCGATAACCTGTGAATTATATTTTGCCCCGAGTTCGAGGATCGGAAATCTCTCAGGGTCATTGGATGTCGAATTGATCAACGGCCTGCCCCACTGATTATTGTGGACCTTTAAGCCCGCCTCTATTGCCTTCGCATTTGTTGTGTCAAGGCATACAGGCAGGGGGACGACTTCCTGAATGGTGGTAACCATCCACTGCATCAAATCCTCTCCCCCGTCCTCCGCCGGGCCGATATTGGCGTCAATTATTCCGGAGCCTTCCTTCCACTGCCGGGTCGCAATTTCCTGGATCGGACCTTTATCCTTCTTCATCATCGCTTCTCTCACACGTTTTGCTATGATGCTCAACTTTTCGCCTATGATCAGCATTCCGGGGAACTCCTTTCCTTTCTATTCGATAACGTTCTCACTGACTCCCTGCATAATGTCATAATAACGTCGACCGTCCGGCATCATGTAAGCGTTATTTATGAATTTATAAGGCATTGCATCCTGCATCATACCCAGCTTAGCGATACTGCCCGTCTTTACCTGCGTTCGACAAGTCAAGTTAGGAAAAATAACATATTTCATCTTTTAAATAAAGGGGTTCAGTGATTGTATTAATTTATAAAGTCATAAGTGATAAAAAAACTCAAAAAAAGCCGGATTTCGGAGCGGGGAACAAATAGGCTCATCTCCAGTTCTGGGCTCTTCGTTAAAAAAAGGCGAAGGAGCCAGCCCCTTCGCCGTCATGAGA
>JAJYLU010000087.1 GCA_021787505.1 Nitrospirota bacterium
GCCGTTGGTTACCGATGACCGGCCGATCCGTCCGGAGATCGGGGCAGTTACCTTGGTATAGGCCAGGTTGATCCTGGCTGTCTCGAGAGCTGCCTTGCCGGCCTCAACGTCCGCCTCGGCCTGTTTAAGCGCCGCGGTCGCATCGTCGGAGTCCTGCTGACTGACCGCGTTGATCTTAACGAGGTCCTTATAGCGCTCGGACTTCAGCCGGGCCGGAATTAGATTTGCCTCGACCCTGGCAAGGGCTGCCTTTGCGCTGTTGTAGGCTGCCTGATAGCTCGCGGGGTCGATCTGGTAGAGCACCTCGCCCGCCTTGACATCAGCACCTTCAGTGAACAGCCGTTTCTGGATGATGCCGCCCACCTGGGGCCGCACTTCTGCAATTAGGTATGCGGAGGTACGGCCGGAAAGCTCTGTGGTAAGCGCCACGCGCTGCGGCTGTATGACGACGACTCCGACTTCGGGCGGCCCACCCGGCGCATTTGCGACTGCGGCGCTCGGTTTTGCGCAACCGGCGAGGGCAAGGTATCCGGCGAGCATTCCTATGATAGTAATTATCGGGGCTCTCCTCTTGATCAGTATAAAGTACTCTGCACGCGTCATGTCAGTTCCTCCCATTTATCTAAAACATCTATGTTACCGTTATATGGCCCTGAGGGTCATTTGAACTTATTCTTAATGAAGAGTGCAACGGCCGCAAACATCACCCAAATGGTACTCATAAGAAAAATGATATGCATGATGAATAATTGTAACCTCATTCCTCAGCTGAACTCTGTGTAATATCACATGCAGGAAAATCTACTTCTGTAAGCCCCGCAACAATACGTCGACCAGGGTATGAGCGACGATGTCGCTTCTTTCTTTCGAGAAATTCGGGCAATGCAGATTCTTCGCTATTACACCGTGAGATGCTATTGACAAAGTATCCACTATTACGTCCACCTCTATCTCCCGCAGTTTCCCGGCGTTAATGCAGTCCTGCACTATCTCTTTGAAGACGAAGTATGTGTTTCGCGCCATAGATTCCTCTTCGACCAATTCCTCCCTGGTCCCGTAGACACTCTTCGTGAAGAAAATCAGCTTGTATTGATTCGGGTTCTTAAGCCCGAATTCGACGAGATAAAGAAAGGCTTTACGAAGAGTCTCGATCGGACCCCGGGAAACCGAGCGGATATGATTCAACTCAGCGAAAAAATTAGCAAAAAAATCTTCGCATATGGCAAAGAGCAGGTCGTCCTTGTTCTTAAAATAAAGATAAATGGTGGTCGGAGAATAATCTATTTTTTCAGCGAGTTTTCGCATTGAAAATCCATCGTATCCGTCATTGATGAATATTTCACGTGCTGAATCGAGAATTTCCCTTCGAAACTCTTCTTTATGTTTGGCTCGCTTTTCTATGACTCCCATCAATCTTATCCTAACATCGTTCTGTTTTATTAACATCGTTAATTTAGCAAATGGCGGTGGATTTCGTCAACCTAAAGAAATAAGCTTCTCTATCAGTCCGAGCGTCATGGCATCCCGCTCTCCATGGCAGTACCTATCAAGGGCGAGCGAGAACACGGAGTCTGAGCCTGCTATTTTCTCAAACAGCGTCATCGATGACTTAAACTTCAGATCATCGGGGTAACCGAAGATCTCTGAAACCGAGCCGCCCTTGAGAGCGACCACCGCTTCCGCGCATTCCAACAGCCTTTTTCCGAGGACAGGATGGTTCAGATACTGCCGGGCTTCTTCTATGCTTTTGATGGAATATCGCTTCGCCGTTGGACTGTACCCCAATCCATCGATCTGCGGAAATATAAACCACATCCAGTGAGTAAGCTTCTGACCGCCCTTAAGCTCTGCCAGCGCTCTTTCATATATGCCTTCCTGAGCGCTCAGAAACCGATTCAGGTCATATGGATCGTCAGGATTCATGTCACCTACTTCAGAAGCACATACAGTGCACCGAGACCGCCGTCGCACTGCCTGGCGGTCACGAAAGCTACGACATTTTTCCTGTAGTGTCCGGAAAGTCGCTTGATCAGCCGATCCTTGAGTACCGGCCCGTGAGTAGAACGGAGTCCTCTGCCGTGTATGATCTTCAGGCACTTATATCCTTTTCTCAGCGACTCCCTGAAAAAAAGGGCCACCGCTTCCTCCGCCTCTTCCACTGTGAGGCCATGGAGGTCGAGACAGTCCTTTACAGAAAATCTGCCTTCATGGAGCAGTTTCGTGAAATCCCCTATGAAGTCATCGTTGATCCACTCGACATATTCCTGAGTGTCGGCGAGGTCAATAGCCCTCCGGCCCGCAACGATCTCTTCGAGCGCCCGCAAGACTTCGCAGTCAGGGAATTCCTTTCTGTCCGGGGGGCGGACCTTCTTCCGGCAAGTCCTCATCCGCCGATACTCCTTGATCTCCCTCACGCCGGCCATCGCCTTCCCGAACAGTTCCTCGTCGGTGGGCGGCGCAGGTTCCTTTTCGGGCAGGCGGTCTGAAGAGATCTCGATGCCCCGGCTCTTGATGATCTCTCTCAGCCCTTCAAAAGGATGGAATGAAAAGTTCTCAGGTTCACGATTTTTTGCGCCCATTTTACGCTCCCCCTTGATTTTATTATAACAGAAGGAAGCGGCCTCGGCGGGAACCTGAAAACTACGCCACGTGAAATACAAACGTGACGATGCCGTTATTAAAACACTTTTTCGGCGTTCTCGTCCGGGTTTATACAACGTCAGGGTCTACACTCCTCTTTCGTCAGGGCCGAAGATATATTTATGGATCTGGACGTTGAGCCTCACCTCAAGTCTGTCCTCAACAATCCACTTCGCAAGCTGCCGGGGAGGAAGCATCCCGAGAGCGGGTGAAAAAAGCAGCTTCGCTTTTTCCCTCAGGCCGAACCTGGCCACCATATCCTTTGCCCAGTCATAATCGCTCCTGTCGCAAATTACGAATTTGATCTCATCGGTCGGTTTCAGATAATCGAAATTGGATAAATCGGCCTTGTTGCTCATCCAGCTGCCCGGGGTCTTGACGTCGAGGATTATCACCGCACGTCTATCGATATCTTTCACGCACAGGGTACCGTTCGTCTCCACCAGCACCCCGAAGCCTTCGTCGAGCAGCGTCCTGATGAGGGCAAGCGTGTCACTCCCCTGAAGAAGGGGTTCTCCGCCGGTAATCTCTACTAAGTTCACGCCGACGAGTTTTACGTGGCTGACGATGTCGTCGAGCGGCATTTCGATACCGCTCTCAAAAGAATACTGCGTATCGCAGTAAACACACCTGAGATTGCAACCCGCCAGTCTTACAAATGTGCAGGGCAGCCCCATATAGGTCGATTCACCCTGTATGCTGGTGAATATTTCGCAGACCTTCACTCGCTACCAAACCACATTCTTCGGATTTGCCTGCGCCTGCAGGCCCAAAAAAATCGCCAAAGGATGTACATATAACATAAGGATAAAACAGAGAAATGAAAACTTTCAACCTCTTTCGTTATCCGGAATTCACCGTCAATAAGGAACTAGGGCGAAAACAGCATTGCCGTTCATTCTCGTCGGATAGCCGCTCATCCGCATTGCCACCCATCGCCTCACGTACGTTTCCAGCTTGTCCGGTCGACAGGAAATGTGCACAATAAGAGTCAAGGGGACCGTGATGAAAGAAATGGCGATAGGAATCGGGTTTTACCGGAGGGAACAATGGCAGTTGCTCCGCGAGACTGCCATTGATGCGCACCTGCTGGAAGAGAGTTATGACGACTGGATAGAGGTAGTCGATTCCGCCGTTACTAAGATCACGGACCAGGGTCTCGAACCCAAACTCATCGATGTGGATGTGGATGCTCTCCTTGCATACTGCAAGCAACACGGCATTCCGAACAATGCCGAAGCCCGCTCAAAGTTCATCGCAAAGCTCACCTCGGAAACCGACAAAGAGTAAACCCCTGCACATAATCCGCCATCCTGCCTATGGACATTTCCCTAAATCCTGCTAACATTATGTGTATGAAAAGACGAAAGAGACCGCTTCTCCTGCTTTCATTACTGGTGGTCTTCTTCGGTATCCAGATTTCCGAAGCTTTTACCGCAAAGGAGGCGACTACGATGAGCGAACTCACGATATCAAGCCCGGCCTTCGGGCGCAACGGGAACATCCCGGCAAAACATACCTGCGACGGACAGGACGTAAATCCGTCACTCACGATCCGGAATGTTCCCCCTGGCGCAAAATCCCTGGCCTTAATCGTTGACGATCCGGACGCGCCTGCCGGCACATGGGTCCACTGGGTCCTCTGGAACGTCGCCCCGGACACCTCAGAGATCAAGGAGGATTCCGTTCCGAAAGGGACAATCCAGGGCATCAACGACTTCAGAAAACATGCATACGGCGGGCCCTGTCCACCTTCCGGGACCCACCGTTATTTCTTCAAGCTCTACGCGCTCGATGCCCTTCTCAACCTCGGCCCCAATTCGCGCAAGGCCGAGCTCGAAAAGGCGATGCAAGGGCATATCATCTCGCAGGCCGAGATCATCGGTCTTTACAAAAGGAAGTAGCTTCCGGCCGCGGAAAACCGACAGCATCCAGAGTCAGCAAGAATTAATTCATGCCATGTTGCATTTCATTTTTTTGAAGTAGTATATTTCAACCCTTTCAGTCCGAAATGTCTACAGGTATCCCCTTCTTTTCCTCGACTGCGTTATGCAGTTTGCTAGTATCCACGCGGCCGATCAGGTTTTTCTTCGTGAGCAACTGCATAGCATCTTCAAAATAATCGACATCATATTCGGGGTCGACCCGGTGGGCCTCCACATATACCCTGCCGTCTTTCACGCCGACCTTGACCGGCTGACTGACGATTGTAACCCTCACTCCAGGAGGTGTCGACTTGAAAAGAGAGGGAATGTCCTCGGGATAAAGGCGTAAACACCCATGGCTGGCACTCCTGCCGACGGCAAAAGGTTTGTTCGTGCCGTGGATAAGGATAGTCGGATCGGAAAGCCTCATCGCATGCGAACCGAGGGGGTTGTCCGGCCCTGGAGGCACTACGTCGGGAAGCCAGGGCTTTTCTTCCTTGATCGACTCGGGGACGTGCCATGCAGGGTGCACGATCTTTTCTATTACCTTGAATTCTCCGAGTGGCGTATCATGACCCTCGCTGCCTATGCCGATTGGAAAAGTCCGGACGAACTTCCTACCGGCGACCTCATAAAAAAAATATAGTCTCAACTCGGCAACATTGATCACGATGCCGTCGTGCAATACGGTGTCTGGCAATATCCACGCGGTCGGGACCTTCACGGCTGCCCCTGTGCCGGGTATAAACGGATCAAGAGCGGGATTTGCATCGGTAATCTCGTTATATCCGAGGTCGAATTTTCTCGCGATCTCTATAAGTGAATCATTGGCCTTCGTTTTGTAGGTCTCCACCGTACCCAGCACCGTTTCGCCGTCATGGTAGGAAAGCACTTCGCCTTCCGCCTCGTGCAGCTGGAAAATAAGGATGAAAAATGCTATCATAGACAAAGTTTTTCTCATATGGTTACACCCTCTTCAACAAGAAGTTCGACGCTGCAGTTCTCTGCTCATTGTCTTGCGCCCGCAATAATAGTATACCTCTTTTGCGCCCTGCGCAATGGGCGACTGAACCGCAGGGACTGCAGATGAAGAGGCCCTTTTCGTTCATCGTACTGTTTTCACTTTACTTCGCACTTTGCGCCTTTGGCTACGACGGTACCGCCCCCTCGCATCCTTCTGCGCCTGCCGGAAAACGTACCGTCGCCGAGATACTGAGAGAAATCGGACCCCGGGCAGAGGCACGCCTGAAACCCTATTTCGATAAGGCCGGAGTCTCCTACCCCCCTTCCCGCGTCACCTTTATCGGACTAAAGGATGAGCTGGAACTCGAGGTCTGGGCGGAGAAGGGCCCGCGATGGGTCTATGTCGCAACCTATGACGTCTATGGCGCCAGCGGCGGGCTGGGGCCGAAACAGAAGGCGGGAGACGGCCAGGTCCCCGAAGGCATTTACAATGTCACGGAGCTAAATCCGAACAGCCGCTTTCACCTCTCGATGAAACTCGACTATCCGAACGGCTTCGACCGCCTGATGGCACAGTCCGACGGCCGGTCTCATCTCGGTGGTGACATTTACCTGCACGGTAAGACCAAGTCGAAAGGCTGCATCGCAGTCGGCGACCGGGCGATCGAGGAGCTGTTCGTACTGACTGCGCGGACTGGCATCAAGAACGTGAAGGTAGTGATAGTCCCGTACGATTTTCGCACGCAAATTTTTCATTCCGCAATACGCATAACGCCGTCATGGCTTCCTGATCTCTACGAAAAGCTCGGTCAGGAATTGGCAAATTATGGTCAGAGGGACCACATCTGAACGCTGCCCCCCTACTCTGACGTAAGAGAGTCCGGCGCCGATAACTCAAGTGCTGCGGCTTCGCGCTCGGGTTTAAAGATAACCACCGCAAGCGGCGGGATAACTATCTTTACCGAGCATGCCTTGCCGTGCCAGGGAACAGGGTCGGAAACGACTCCCCCCATATTCCCGACGTTGCTTCCCCAGTATACCTGTGAATCACTGTTCAGTATCTCGCGGTAAAAACATTTCTCGGGCACTCCGATCCTGTAACCCTTTCTGGGAATGGGAGTGAAATTACAGACCACCACTACATAGTCATCACGGTCTTCCGCCCGCCGTATAAAGGAGACGACACTGTTCTCCGTATCGCGGAAATCGATCCACTCAAAGCCTGCCGGCTCGAAATCCACTTCGTGGAGAGCAGGCTCGGAGACGTAGAGGGCATTCAGATCGCGGACGTACTTCTGAAGGCCGCGGTGCTCTTCCCGGTCAAGGAGCTGCCAGTCGAGGCTCCCGTCGAATTTCCATTCGTCCCACTGCCCGAATTCACCTCCCATAAAAAGGAGTTTCTTCCCGGGGTGGCCGTACATGAACCCGTAAAAAAGCCTTAGGTTCGCGAACTTCCTCCAGACATCGCCCGGCATCTTGCTCAGCATCGACCGCTTTCCGTGTACAACCTCGTCATGGGAGAAAACGAGGATGAAATTTTCGGAAAATGCATAGACGAGGCCGAAGGTAAGATTATTGTGATGGTATTTCCTG
>JAJYLU010000088.1 GCA_021787505.1 Nitrospirota bacterium
CAATTGACCTCGAAGTCACTCAAAGAAAACCGTGTCTTTATCACATTACTTCACGATCCGCGCCAGAAAGTCCTTGTCAACCGTGCCGTTTCTATGGTAAAAAAACGCGTCGGACCTGATCGTCTATGGCGCGGTAAAATATATCATTCAGTTCTTCGGATAGGAGGTCGCATGCTCATAGGAATCATTTCTGACACTCACGACAACATGCCCCAGATACAAAAGGCGGTAGATCTCTTCAACGGAAGAAAGGTCGAACACGTCATCCATGCAGGCGATTTCACGTCGCCTTTCACGTTCCGGATACTGAATGACCTTGCCGCCGGGTTCACCGGCATTTTCGGGAACAATGACGGCGACAAGCTCCTCCTCAACAAGATGTCCGGAGGAAGGGTCTTTGCCCAGCCGCATACTTTTGAATTGGCCGGGAAAAAGATCGTCGTCATCCATGAGCACCATATCGCCGAGGCATTAGCGGACAGCTGCCATTATGACCTTGTGATATACGGCCACACCCATAAACCGGTCATAAAAAAAATGAAAGAGACCCTGCTCCTCAACCCGGGCGAGGCGGGAAGCTGGCTCTATGGAAAATCGACGGTGGCGATAGTTGACCTGAAAGACATGACGGCCGAGATCATAAGTCTGTGACAGCCGGCCCTGCCTTCTCTTCTCTCAAATCTCGAATTCGTCTCCCCTCGCCGGCACGTGCGTTTTGTAGCCGAAGCGTTCCTTTATAACCGCCTGAAAATCGAATGCCGCCTTTTCTTCGCCGTGCACGATAAAGATCTCCGGCGAGTTCTTGAAGCGTGATATCCAGTCGATCAGTTCGGATTGGTCTGCGTGAGCGGAGAACCCTCCAAGAGTATGGATAGCCGCCCTGACCGCAATATTTTCGCCCAGCACCTCAACAGCCTTGGCGCCGTCGACAATCTCGCGGCCGAGCGTACCCTGTGCCTGGTATCCGACGAAGACGATGCTGCATTCCCTCCTCCAGAGATTATGTTTGAGATGGTGGCGTATCCTTCCTCCTTCGCACATCCCTGAGCTGGCGATGATGATTGCCTCCTTTTTTATCTTATTGAGGGCCATGGAATCTTCCGTGCTCCTGGTGAAGTGTATCCTCATTGCATCAGTGCTTTCCGTGCTGAAGAGACGCCTCGCCTCCTCATCGAAATATTCCTTGTGGGCCTCATAGACCCTCGTAATACCCTGCGCAAGCGGACTATCGATATACACGTTGATCCTGAACAGCCGGTCTTCTCTCACCAGCTTGTTCATGATGAAGAGCAGGTCCTGGGTCCTGCCGAGGGCAAAGGACGGGATGATAACGTTGCCGCCTCTTCTGAAAGTACTCCGTATGACATTGACCAGCTCGTCGATCGACTCTTTCATCCCCTTATGGTTCCTGTTGCCGTAAGTCGATTCAATCGTAAGATAGTCCGTCTCCTCGACAAATACGGGATCGTCGACGATGGGGTTGTCCTTTTTCCCTATGTCGCCCGAAAAGACGATCTTCCTCTCTCGGGAATCGTCGCGGCACCAGAGCTCGAGGGTGGACGATCCGAGGATGTGGCCGGCGTTCACGAACCGGTACCTCACGGTTTCGCACAGGGTTTCTATTTTCCCGTAAAGCTTCCTCTCGATAAGGGGAAGCACCTTGTCGACGTCCCTGCTGATATATAAAGGCTCCTTGAGCGGCAGACCCGACCGCAGGGCCTTTTTGTTATGCCATTCCGTGTCGTACTCCTGGATATGGGCGGAATCGTAAAGAATGAGTTCCGCGATGTCCGCGGCGGCGGACGTCGTAATGATCCTCCCCCTGAAGCCGTCTTTGACCAGCTTCGGAACCAGACCTACGTGGTCGAGATGGGAGTGGGTAAGGAAGAGACAGTCTATTTCCGCCGGCGTGAAATCGAAATCCCTCTTGTTCGCCTCTTCCGCATCAGGTCCCTGGTGCATGCCGCAGTCGACCAGTATCTTCTCTTTTTCGCCGACCACATGAAAACAGGACCCTGTTACCGTCCTCGCTGCCCCCAAAAATCGTATCTTCATATCGTCACCCTGTCTATTCGTTTCAGCCCCGCTTTCACAGCGCAGGATATCGCATCAGAGTATTCCTTTTCGGAGTATCTTCTGTCAAGAAAAACAGCTGACGGAGATAAAAAAACCCGCCGGTAATCCGGCGGGTTTTTCGTTTTCTCGAACAAAAAATTCTTACAGCCTGTACTGAAGTTGCAGCCTGAAGAAAGTCGCGTTGTCGGCCTGGTCAGAGTAATAGCTCCCGGGGATGAAATACTCCAGCTGGGCCATGGCGTCCAGGTCCTTCGAAAACGCGTGGGTCAGGATTGCAGTAGGCAGGTGTCCCCTTTTCTTCCCAGTTCCGAACATCGCCGAAGTGATTCCGGATTTTTCGGGCGCCCACAGGTACTGATAAGCGAGAAGCAGCGCAGTCTGAGGACTGAAATTCAGTTTTACGCTGGCCTTCAGAATTTCCATGTTCGTCCAGTACCCCGGGATCCCTGCTCCTCCGTAAGCGGCTGTTTCGTTCAGAAGAGGATATATGATAAGCTCGTTCCAGTTAGGGTTCCGTGAAAAGAGCGGGTCGAATGTCTCATTTTTGTCCGTTGTGCCCTTGTCGTCTCCGGACATATAGACGTACCTCAGGTCCCATTCCGGCTTGAGACCGACATTCTCATACTTCCGTCCGACAAATACATATCCGCCGTTGCCTGTTCTGTCCTGCCAGATTCCGCCGCCGTTGTAGTCTCCGAACTGGGTAGCGAACTCACCCCCGACTTTCCAGCCGCCGTTGAAGGCCACAACCGCCCTTGCGCCCAGGGTGTTCAGGTTGAGTTTGGTAGTTGATCCGAAAGACTGCTCAATCTTGTATATATAGTAAGGCTCCAAAGTCACATTGTCCGTAACTTTGCTTCTTCCGTAAAGAACAAAGGCCTGCTCACGCGACGCGGTCAGTACCTTCTTGTTGTCCACGTACAAGCCGCCGGTCACAGCCGGATGCCAGGAAGGCATAAACACATCGGTCCTCGGGTCATCGATATAAACGAAATCAACACTGTTTTCCTTGTTGATCTTCCATCTCAGTTTGGCGGCGTTAAAATAGAAAGTCCTGGACCCGTCCGCAGGTGTTCCGTCCATGAGCAGGAAGCCCTCGCCATAGGTATCGGGGCCGAGGAAATCCTGACGCCCGATCCGCACATCGACAGGAAGCCCGAAAACATCCTTCGCGTCGAAATAGAGGTTGTCCATTATAAGTTCGTCGGGATCATATCTGTCGGGATCAGGTCTGTCATTACCCGCTTTGTACGCGGTGAAGGGACCGTCAAAATACTTCATCTCGTTCACGAGCCTGGCGTAAATGCCAATTTGGGGGCTGAAGTCAGCCCTCGCCCAGAGTTGGGTCCTGAGGCGAAAGAAGTTCCTGTCCGGAAAACCGCCGGTCGCTAAATTGCCTGTGTCGAGGCTCACCACATCGTCCCAGATCTCCTGGCGCAGCCTGAAGGCAGCGCCGTACTTTAACGTTGTCTCCGCATGCGCGACAGACACGTAAAGAATAGCCGTCAAGAATACAACACTTACTGTTGCTAAAGACTTTCTCAGCATACTCTCCTCCTCCTTAAAGATGATTTTATCGAAAAACATCTCTCTTGCGCCGATTGGCACCTCTGCAACTAACCGGGGTCCTCCTAAATACCCAACACACCCGGAAAATTCCGCCCTTGCAGTACGTCAGCAGAAATAATAAGCGTAGGGCAAAGGTATTGTCAAGACTCCGGGAATCATTCATTATTTTGCCGTATCGGGACATTAGCAATCTCTCGGAGCAACAAGCCTAATAAAAATCTTGACATGCCAATTTCGGCCGGTATATAGTTGATACATGCTGATGAGAAATCTGTTTATCGCAGTGAAGTTCTTCAGGACCGCCTGGCATCTTGATGCCGTGGCCGACGGGGGATTCTGTTAGCGATTAGCAGATAGAAAGAAGAACTCAGAGGCCACGGGACAACCCCCGTGGCCTTTTTTATTTTGAGAATAAAGGAACCGTACGACCATGAAGAAAGCACGTCTGGACATAGACCGGGTTGCCTTCATAGGAAGGACCTATGACGAATATATGCGAATCTTCGCTCTGGAGGAGTCCCTGCTGAAGCAGTGCCCGGTGCTTGACTGCCCGGCCGGCGCGGCCTCGTTCGCTGCCGAGGCAGGCAGGTACGGCTCCGATGTCGTTGCGTGCGACATCCTGTATGACCTTCCTCCGGACGAGTTGGTCGCGAAGGGAGAAAGAGATATCAGGCTCATTTACGACAAGATCGGCGAAGTCCCGCATCTGTATGTTTGGGATTATTACAAAAACCGGGACGACCTGATCTCCATGAGAAAAAAGGCCCTGGCGCTGTTCGCTGAAGATCTGAAAAGAGGTATTGCCCAAGGGCGCTATGTAAAAGCGTCGCTTCCCAGGTTGCCGTTTGCGGACAATACTTTCTCGCTCGTCCTCTCGGCCCACTTCCTCTTCCTTTACGGTGACATGCTGGACCCCGACTTCCACAAGGCCTGTCTGATGGAGCTGATGAGGGTCTCATCCGGAGAGGTGCGAATATTTCCGCTCTCGGGACTGGATCTGAGGCCTTACCGCCATCTTGACGAGATACTTTTCTTCCTCGATTCGGAAGGCGTGGACGCTGAGATTGTGAAGGTGCCTTTCGAATTCCAGCGCGGGGCGAACAGGATGATGAGACTGAGACGAAGATCGACACATTAAGTAAGGAGGGGATATACTCTTTTCGAAATTTATCTAACCGCTCATAAGGGCAAAGGAGGGCTTGAAGATGAAGTCGATTCATGAAAAAGTTACTCGTACAATCCTGGTATTGATAGTGATCTGTCTTTTCTTATACGGGCCGGCAGGCCATGCATGGGCCGCAGACAGGCTGACAAAAATTGCCGAAAACGTCTACGCCTATGTCGGTACGAAAAAGGCGTCACCCTTGAACAGCTTCGGCGCAAATGCAGGCATTATCATCGGAAGAGACGGCATCGCAGTCGTGGACACACTCATCTCGGCAAAAGAGGCAGATCGTTTCATCAAGGACATCCGGAGCGTCTCGGACAAGCCGATCAAGTATGTGATCAATACCCATTCGCACCTCGACCATACGTTTGGAAATTCGGAGTTCAGCAAACTGGGCGCCGTGATCGTCTCGCAGACGATCGACAAAAAGGACATGCTGGCAAACGGTGAGGCAAATCTGAAGAAAGCGGCCGCGTATGGCCTAACGGATAAAGACATGGAAGGCACACGCCTGAGTTATCCTTCCCTTACCTTCAGCGAAAAGATGGAGATAGACCTGGGTGACCAGGTCATCGAGCTGATCTATCCGGGGCCTTCGCATACCAACGGCAGCATCATGGTCTATCTTCCCGACAAGAAAGTCCTGTTTACGGGCGATATCCTCTTCACGAATTATCACCCGAATATCGCAAGCGGAGACATCGTAAGCTGGCTTAAAGCCCTTGATGCAGTTGCCGCGATCGATCCGGCGAAGATTGTCCCGGGTCACGGCCCGCTTTCCGGGAGGAAGGATGTCGGGGAAATGAAAGACTATCTTATCGCCTTTGACAAAAAGGCAAGAGAGTTGGCGGCTGTTTCCCGAGACGCCCAATACATCGCGTCCGAAATAAAGAAGGCGCTACCGGCTCGAGAAGAGCTGGATTTTCTGATCCTCTCTAACGTGCAGCAGAAATATTTAAAGAAATAGAAGGAAAGCATATGGGACAATTTGAAAAATCTCATTGGGCCGAGCCGGATTTCGGCAGGAAGTTCGTCGAAAGCGCCGACATCGCCATTATTGAAAGAAAGAGGTCTCACTCCGTCATGAAGTCGTTTTTCAGGCATCATTTCATGCATAAAGACGGACGGATAGACCTTCTCGATCTCGGATGCGGAGACGGGATACTGACCTACGAGCTGAAGCAGACGGGATGCCCCCTCTCGGCGACACTAGTCGACGGGTCGGAGGAGATGCTCAGGAAGGCGGAAGAACGTCTGAAAGCCTACAAGGACATCAGGACGATGCGGGCAAGCTTCCAGGAGATCATTGCCGGGAATGCTCTGACACAGGATTTCGACTTCATCGTCTCGTCGCTCGCGATACACCACCTAGATTTGAAGGAGAAGAGGGAACTATTCGGATGGGTCTATGCCCGCCTGAGAAACAACGGGTGTTTCATGAATATTGACGTGGTGCTCGCTCCGAACGAGGTTCTGGAAGAATGGTACATGGTCCTTTGGCAGGAATGGATCACCGAAAAGAAGAAGGAGGCGGGCATTACAGGCGACATCTACGGCGACACAATGAAACGGTATAAGGATAACAGGGACAACAAACCCGACAGGCTCGACTTGCAACTGGATGCCTTGAAGGCGATCGGTTTTCGTAACGTGGACTGTTATTACAAATACGGGATCTTCACGATCTACGGCGGGAAAAAATAAGAGACCGGGAGGAAAAGACATGACTGACGATGTGCGATGCGAATAAAGGCCGGAACTTTCAGCATGACGACCGATTAGGTTATATTCATAAATCTGCACGGAACCAAGAAAAGGAGGATCGATATGGATATTTTCGAGACGATCAAGACAAGACGGAGCGTGAGAAGATTTCAGCAGAAACCCGTAGAGGACGAGAAGCTGAACGAGCTGCTCGAATCGGTCAGAATGTCGCCTTCCTGGGCGAATCTCCAGTGCTGGAGGTTCATCGTCGTGAAGGACAGGACGGTGAGAGAGCAGATCAGTGAGATGTCCTACGTCGAGTCTTTTTTTTCGACGCGCGGGTATAAAACCAACCCCTCTAAGAAAGGGCTGGCTGAGGCGCCGGTCGTGATCGTCGCCTCGAAATTTCCGATGAAGCCGCCGATCTTCGACACCTCGCTGCCGGTCAGAACGGTGATTTTCGTTTCGGCCCGGACAGGGCGTTCCAGTTGGGCGAGCAACTCGCGCGCCTCGCGTTCGGCGTGTGGATCTCGCCCGCCGCGGTGTCGAACTGCCCGGGCTCCACCAGCGGCAGGCCCGGCGCCCCGGGAATCACCGG
>JAJYLU010000089.1 GCA_021787505.1 Nitrospirota bacterium
GTAAGTCGCAGGTCCGTCAACGAGGAGGCTTACCTTATTACCCTTAATCAGAGGAGTTCCGCTGACGGCCTCCATCACGGCGGTCTCGCGCTCCAGAATATCCGTGGGGTTAACCCTCTGTTTCAGTCGTTCCATGACAGCATTGCTTTGCGCGGGAGACAGAAAGCCCTTCGCTGCAAGGATCTGGGGAGATTCCTGATCTGCCGCAGTCTTGTTGATAACTTCGGTGACATTCGGGAGGGTCGCGCATCCTCCGCAGAAGATGATTGCGGATACTACAAAAATGATCAAACGAAAAGTGTTAATGGTCTTCATAGACGCCGGATGAGCCATAGAAGCACGATCGCTCCTACTGTAGCAGATACAAGCGAACCGATCAATCCTATGGAAACAACACCAAGTAGCCGGAAGAGAAAACCTCCGACGAGAGCTCCCAGGATTCCGACTACGAGGTCTCCGACCAGACCGAAACCGTGGCCACGCGTCAGCTTTCCCGAAAGCCAGCCTGCCACTACCCCGATAATCAGAAACCATAACCAGTGCATGATCTCTCCCTAACTTCTATTCCACATACCGTCATATTCAAGTTTATCAATGTCTGTGGAGATGTCAAACTAAGGTGCGGGATAAGATCAGAATAAGGCCGCGGGTCATCATGGTCCGCCCTGATGGTCTTCTGATAGCACAGAAGAGACATTGAAGGAGAGCAGCTCCCCTATACGCCTGAAAGTTTCCACCCATTTTGCCGCTGCCTCACCGCCGCCATCTGCCTCATTCAGGAATTCTTTGTAGACTGCCTTTGCGATGGACAGGTAAGTGTTTTGGATCTGCCAATAGTTTATTTCCAGGGGCAGCTCCCGCAGAATCTCCACCATGGCCAGGAAATTCGCGAGGGTTGAAATATCGGATGGCGCCATCAGAAGTTTCCCGATCAGCTCTTCGCCCTTGCGCCTAACCATATATTCCAGGCCGGTGGAATCGAGCGGCAGGTTCCACTTTTTGCTGTCCGCGATTATCGCCTTTATTCTCTGCGCATCGATCTTGTCCTCGGAGAACGCCTTCCTAAAATCGGAGGTGAGCGAAAATTCAGCCGCGGTAATAAACCCTCTCGGCACGGGTATCCCGGCCTCCTGAAGGAAACCCATGAGGGTGCGATTATTTTCATAGATGAGACGGTAGGCATGCTCGAAATCCTCCATGGTCTTTGTGATGACGAGATCCAGGACTCTACGCTGTTCATCCCTGAACAGATTTATTAGAGAATAGGTATTAATGCCGAAGTCGGTGCCGATCAGCCTGAGGATGTCGGAAACCTCCCCTTTATCGAAGGCGGCGAGTATTTCTTCTTTCATCGATTGATAAGAACCTTCGTCTTTATAGGCCATTAAGCCGCCGTTGAATATATGGCCGCCTAAATGGAGAACGGAGAAAATAACGGTTTCGGAATCTAAGACGATATCCGATGTAACCACAATCCGGCCTGCGGCAAGCCTCGCCTCCCCTGTCTGTCGTCCCTGATAGTCTTCCCTCTTCACCGTGAAACAGAAAATCTTCGCCGTCTCGCCGTAATTGCTGATGAGCGAGCTTACGGCATAGTGGGCCGCCACCCTTTTCAGGTCCACTATCGCGGGCTTAACGGACCTTTCATAGATGAGCGCCCCGTTTCCATATCCCGGGATATTCGACTTTGCCCCGGAAAGTCTCTCCTTGAAGGGACTTTCGAGGTCTATGCCGAAGAGCTTTTCCGCAAGTTGGATCGCCCTGCCGGCATACTGGATTATCTGAAGTGTCTCGATCCCTGAAAGGTCGTCGAAGAACCATCCGCAACTCGTATACATGAGCAGGGCATGCCTCTGGATCTCCATCGCCTCAAGTAAAACGGTCCTTTCTGCGTCGGTGAGATCATGGAGGGAGTGTTTCTTTAAGAATTCGGCGATAGACTCCTGGGATCTGTCCAGGATTACCTCGATGTAGTCATCCCTTGCGGCCCATGGGTCTTTGAGATATTGTCCCACCTTTTTTTCAAACAACGGGGATAGCTCGTCCCTCAGCCAGTCGAGGGTCTCTTTGAGGGGGGCCCGCCACCCCTGCTTCCATCCGGGGTGTCCTCCAGTATTGCACCCGCAGTCGTTCCTCCACCGTTCGATTCCATGGCTACAACTCCATGAGGTGTTTTCGAGTATCTCCACTTCGTGAAGGGGCGGATTTTTTTCAAGAAATTCCCCGTAATTGGTGAGTCTGGCGAGGGCATTTTTTTCTATATGGTGCAGGGCTTGTGCCAGGGCCATGTCGCCGAACTTATGGTGATGGCCGTAAGATTCGCCGTCCGTCGCTACGCTAAGGACCTGCTCCCACTCCCTCAAGTCCGAGAAACCCGAAATAAGCCGATTAGCAAAATCCTCTCCTTTATTGAGCAGTCCTTCAAAGGCAACAGCCTTCGAGATGGGCGAGTCATAGAAAAAAATCGTTATACTTCGGCCGGAAGGGAGCGCGCAGATATAGGCCGTTGTCGGGTCGATGCGCCCTCCGTCTGCATCTTCCCATTTGTCGGAGCCGGTCTTCCTCACCTTTGAAGCCTGATGGGGCGCCAGTACGGTGAACTTCAGCCCTTCTTCTGCGAGAATGTCGAGGGTCTCCAGATCAACGGCTGTTTCAGCGAGCCACATGCCCTCGGGGAACCTCTTAAAGCGGGCTGAAAAATCCGATATCCCCCATCGCACTTGCGTACGCTTGTCGCGAGAATTGGCAAGGGGCATGATGGCATGGTTGTAAACCTGAGCAATCGCATTTCCATGTCCCCCCCGGCTCCCCATGCTTTGTTTGTCGGCGGCTAGAATAGAGGCGTAAACTTCGGCAGAATGTTTCTCCATCCAGGAAAGAAGGGTGGGGCCGAAGTCGAAGCTTATGTTTGCATAATTGGTAACAATATCGATTATGAGGCCATTGCCGTCCAGGAGGCGTGAAGCGGAATTCGGGGCATAGCATTCTGCCGTGACCCGCTCGTTCCAGTCGTGGTAAGGATAAGAGGAGTCCTGTATCTCTATCGCTTCGAGCCAGGGGTTTTCCCTCGGCGGCTGGTAAAAATGGCCGTGGATGCAGATCGAGCGCTCCATCTATTCCCTCAGTCTTCTTCTCAGAATTCGTCCTTGATAAGAAAGGTCATCCCGGCTGTCTTTCATAGATAAAAGTATACAGGGGAATAGGGGCATGCACAAGGGACGGAAGCTTGCTGAAGGGTTGAGGTAAGCATAGCGCGTTACCGAAGCGTGGCAGGAGGCAAATGAGCAACAAAAAAGGCCGTGTTGCCACGGCCTTTTTTGTTGCTATAAAAAGGACTGCTAAACCTTGAACGGATTCACGAATAGCAGTATCAGCGCTACGACGAGCGCGTAAATCGCGAGAGACTCGATCATGGCGAGACCGATGATCAGGGTCGTCGTGATCTTGCCTGACGCGCCGGGGTTTCTTGCGATACCCTCAGTGGCGCCCTTTAAGCCCATGCCCTGGCCGATACTTGCTCCGAAGGCCGCAATCCCTATTGCCAGACCGCAGGCAAGCGCCGCTACCCCATAATACTTGAGCTTAGCGTCTGCCGGAGCAGTTGCTGCAGCAGCAGTTGCCGCCTCTTCGGCGAATACAACGGGTGCGAGCAGAACTACAAGCGAGAGGACCAAAAGGATCATTGCAACGGTTTTCTTCATGCTTTTTCCTCCTTTCTCAAGGAACTTGGATTAATGTGCCTCTTCAACGGCACCAGCAAGATAAAGCGCTGTCAGCAAGGTGAAGACAAACGCCTGTATCACACTTACGAGCACGCCGAGCACCAGTATCGCCACCGGCACTATCGCCGGCGAGAGGATACCGAGGACCCCGATGATGTAATGCTTGGCGACCATATTCCCGAAAAGCCTGACCGACAGGGTAAGAGGTCTGGCTATATGGCCTATGAATTCTATGACGAACATGAGGATCATAAGGGGCAGGGCGAAGATCGAACGGATCGGCCCCAGGAAATGCTTGATGTAGCCCAACCCGTGCACCCTGATGCCGTATACATGGGTCGCCAGAAATACCGGGATAGCCATCGCAGCGTTAGTGTTGATATTTGCTGTCGGCGAGACGAAGCCGGGTATAAGGCCCATGAAATTGCAAACGGCAATGAAAAGCGCAAGCGTCGCCAGGAGCGGGAATAACGGCCTTGCCCAGTGATGTCCTATGTTCTCCTCGGCCAGATTCAGGAGCGCCTCGATAATCGTCTCCACCACGTTCTGCGTGCCCGTCGGCACGAGTTTGAGTGAACTTCTCACAATGAGTGCGATGACGATCAGCAGTAGCGAGGCGAGGAAGGCGTAAGAGACATAAGAAGGGATCACCTCAGGGTTGAAAAATATATCCATAAGAAGTTTTGATTCGTGCATAAGTGGCCTCCTTAACGAAAAATCGGACTAATATAACATAAGCCAAATGCAAGATGTCAATAAGAAAGATAAAAAACTTGCATTTTTTAATTTGAAAATGTATTAATAATTAAAATTAATATGCGAACTGATCAGAAATCATAGAAAGCATGGCAAGGGGAAAAATGAGAAAAGACCTGAGTGAAGAAGAAAAAAAGGAGATGCCTCTGTATCCGATCGGGATCGTCGCGGAACTCATCGGGACCACGGACCAGACCCTGAGACTCTATGAAAAGCACGGACTGATAAAGCCTGCGAGGAGAAACAAAAACAGATTCTACTCGGAGAACGACATAAAATGGCTCAGGTGCCTGCGGGAATTGATCCACAACAAAAAGATAAGCATCGAGGGGATCAAGAAACTCCTCGACTACGCTCCCTGCTGGGAGATCACAGCCTGTTCCGAAGAGAGAAAAGACAAATGTTCCGCCTATATCGACAGGACGAAGCCCTGCTGGGAACTGAACAGGATGATCTGCAATACGCAGTCCGGCCGGATCTGCGAAGACTGCATCGTCTATATCTCCAAGAAGACCAAGAAGTAGGGTCTCTCGCGGGCTAATCGAAGTCGGCCCCTGAAGGGTCCTTCAGCTCCCATATGGAGCGGTATGGAGTGAGCTGCTTAGGCTGGGTCCCGTCCTTGAAATACTCTTTTATTCCTGATGTGTCGCCCGAAAGAAGCCCTGTCTTCGGATCAATAAAGGCGGTGGTGATGCCCTCCGGCGGCGCGAAATCCTCCGCCCCCCCCTTAATCGAATTCCGCATGAAGGACACCCAGATCGGAGATGCGGCCCTGGCCCCGGTCTCCAGCGGCCCGAGCGTCGTGAAGTTGTCGAACCCTACCCACGCACAGGCCACAAGGTTGGAAGCGTACCCGACAAACCAGGCGTCCTTATAGTCATTGGTTGTTCCCGTCTTCCCCGCTACCGGCAGGCCGAGCGATTTTGCCCGCCAGCCCGTTCCGTACTTTACGACATCCTCCATCATAGAGGTGATAAGGAAAGCAGTCTGGGGGCTCACCGCCTGTTCCGGCTGGGGTTCATTGCTTTCTAGTATCCTGCCCTTCCTGTCGGTGACGTATTTTATCGAGATCGGCTTGACCTTCATGCCGTTGCTCGCGAAGAGGTCATATACCAGCGCGAGTTCCAGCGGTGTTATATTGAACGAACCCAGGGCTATGCTGAGGTTCCTCGGCACGTCCTCGTCGACGCCGACCGTCCTTGCGAAGTTGATGAGGTTATCGATACCCATCGCCTCGACGAGTTTGACCGTGACGACATTTCTCGAATACGTCAGCGCCTCCCTGAGGCGGGTGGGACCGTAAAACTTATGGTCGTAGTTCTCGGGGCTCCACTCGCCTTTTGCCCCGCCGGCATAGGTAACCGGCTCGTCGTTGATGACGCTTGCGGGGGTGAAGCCGTTGTCCATTGCCGATGCATAGATGACGGGTTTGAATGCAGACCCCGGTTGCCTTTTTGCGTACAACGCCCTGTTGTAGTCGCTCTTGGCAAAGTCATACCCCCCGACCATTGCCCGGATGAAGCCGGAATACGGTTCTACGGCGACCAGGGCGCCTTCCACCTGCGGGTCTTGTTCGAGCGTCAAGCGGACGTCCCTGTTGCGTATGCTCTTGATGCTGACCTTCACCACGTCACCGGGTCTCAATATCTTAGTTAGGCCGAAACTCGGGATATTCCTCACTCTGCCGTCCCTGTTCAGGATCTTCGATGCCCAGGTCGCGTCCTTGAGCGAAAGTTTCCCGATAACTCCTCTCGTTTTTATCAGCGCCTCCTTGTCCGAGACACGAAGTACAAGTCCTGAATAGATATCGCCCGGATTTACCGAGACGGTGGTAGAGAGTTCTTTCGCCTTCAGTTCTTTGCCAAAATCAACGTCGTTCCTGTGCTCTATTACGCCGCGCCATCCCCTGCGCTTGTCCACCTCTTTCAGTCCGGACTGCACCGCATTCACGGCCGCGACCTGCATCCCCCTGTCGAGGGTCGTGTAGACCTTCAGCCCGCTTTTATACACGGTGTCCTCGCCGTATTTTGCCTCGAGGTATTTCCTTATGTATTCGACGAAGTAACTGTCCGCCTCCATCCCTTTTTTCGGACTCGTCAGGTAGAGCGGCTGTTTATTGGCCGCCTCCCTTGCGGATTTACTTATGTACCCTTCCTCCTCCATGCGGGCCAGGACGGTCGCCTGCCGTTCTTTGGCCTTCGAAAGGTTGTTAAAGGGGGAATAGAGAGTGGGCGCCTTTACGAGCCCCGCGATCATGGCTGCCTCGCCGAGGCTCAGGTTTCTGACCGACTTGCCGAAGTACACACGCGAGGCCATCTCGACGCCGTAGGCGCCGTGGCCGAAATAGACCTTATTAAGGTAGAGTTCGAGAATCTCCTTCTTTGTCAGGTTTTTTTCGATCTTCACCGCGAGCGAAGCCTCCATCAACTTTCTCCGGAGGGTCTTTTCAGGGCTGAGAAAAACCACCTTTGCAAGCTGCTGGGTGAGCGTGCTGCCGCCTTCCTTGAGGCTGGCGTGGAGAACGTCCGTGACGACCGCCCTTGCGATCGCGATATAGTCTATCCCCTTGTGCTTCCAGAACCTCGAGTCCTCGACTGCGACGATCGCG
>JAJYLU010000090.1 GCA_021787505.1 Nitrospirota bacterium
GGCAAGTTTTCCGGGATGGCTAAGGTCTTTTGCGAAGGTTAATCCGGAGGCCTACGCGGTCGATGCGCTGAAGTCGGTCCTTTTCAAAAACGCGGGACTTGCAACCATTTCGGGCGACATCGCCTTCCTCGCGCTCTTTACGGCGGTCATGATGACCCTTTCGATCATTACCTTCAAAAGGACGCTCTAATGGAGCGCCTGGCAATAGACAAAAAGAAGCCCCGGGGGGGCCAGGGCTATAAGGAGGGAGCTATATTGGTTTTAAGTATACGATCCTATTATTAAAAAACCATTAACATCTGATTAATAAATCTTAATTATTGAAAGGTCTTCTCAGAACAATGATGATATTTTGCATAAAATCCCTCCTAACCTCCCTTTGCCCCCGCACACAGGCGGGTTCGCCGAGGAGAAAAAGGGAGGAATTATATTCCTCTTTGGCAAAAGATGTCTGCCTGCCGGTAGGCAGGGGCGGATGGAGATTTATCGACAATGTAAATCCACTTTTGATGAACACATGCGGTAATGTCTGATCAGGCGGAAGATCTTTTTTACATAGCGGAACAGTTCGCAGCCGATGCCAGGATTGTCGATATCCGTGAATTAGGGAACGGCAATATAAATGACACCTTTCTGGTAACGCTGGATGCCGGGACGGAAAAACATTTCATCCTGCAGCGTATCAACACACGCGTCTTCGTTAATGCGGAACTTGTCATGCATAATATGCGCATCGCAACCGAACATATGCGCAGCCGCCTGTATCTGAAGACCTCCGTCAAGGCCCGACGATGGGAGATCCCGTCCGTGCTCCTGACACCTGACGGGAGAGCTCATCTGCGCGGCTCCGACGGTTCTTTCTGGCGCGGCCTCAGCTTCATTGAGGGCTGCAGGTCTTTTGACACGATCAAGGATGAACGGCACGCGGAGGAGGTCGGGTATGCTCTCGGTATGTTCCATACGCTCCTCAGCGATCTGCCTGCCGAGACGCTGGCCGACACGCTCGAAGGGTTTCACATAACTCCTGAATACCTCCGCCACTATGACGAGGTGCTTGCACGGCGCAGCGCCCCGGGATCGCCGGAAATACATCGCTGCACGCGCTTCGTGAAGGACCGATACGCCTGGGCCCATGTGCTTGAGGATGCGAAAAAAGAGGGGAGACTGCGCCTTCGCCCGATCCACGGCGATCCCAAGGTCGACAACATTATGATCGATGAGGCCACGGGGCGGGCAGCCGGCATCGTCGACCTTGATACGGTCAAGCCTGGTCTTGTCCACTATGACATCGGCGACTGCCTCCGCTCGGGCTGCAACCCATCGGGAGAAGAGACCATGAAATGGGAAGGGGTTCTCTTCGATACGGATATTTGCCGGGCCATCTTCCGGGGTTATCTGGCGGATGCCCGGAGGTTCCTCACGGAGGATGACTTTGCCTACCTTTACGATGCGGTCCGTTTGATCGCATTCGAGCTCGGGTTGAGGTTCTTCACAGACTTTCTGGAAGGCGATGTCTATTTCAAGGTCAAACAGCCGGAACACAACCTTGCCAGGGCGCTCGTCCAGTTCAGGCTCGTGGAAAGCATCGAGTCGCAGGAGGCGGCGATTCGCAAGATCATACGGGACTTGAGATGAGGCGTGCGAGCTTTTCCTTAGTGCCTTTTTCGGGAGCTGGGCTTCCACCCGGCGCAGGGATCATCGGCGCCATGGTACGGAATGCCAACAAATTCACGATCCGGTACGAACTGCTGTCCGCATCAAAGGTCGCGGTCCCGCCACCTGTGGATGCGCCCGCACGCACGGACCGACTATGGGAGAACACCTGTTTCGAGTTCTTTCTCTGCCCGAAGAATTCCGATCACTATTGGGAGCTCAACCTGTCTCCGGCCGGCCACTGGAATGTCTACCGGTTCGCATCCTATCGGAAAGGAATGCAGGAGGAGCATGCCTTTACCGCCCTTCCCTTTTCCGTTATTGCCGAACCGGATTCGCTGGTTCTTGCCCTGGAGGCAGATCTTACTACGCTTATTAGCAGCGACGAGGCGGTCGACGCAGGAATCTCAGCGGTCGTCAGGTTGATCGACGGCACCTTCACATATTGGGCGCTCAGTCACCCCGGCCCCCAGCCGGATTTTCACCTGCGAGACGGCTTTATTTTGGAGTTTTGAACGTGCAGATATCAGTTTCTCTTCGAATTAAACGCCCACTGGATTATCGTCGAGTGAGATGTACCCCTCCTAACAAACGTTTCCCATAAGACGGGGCCAGCGTTAATTTCTCCCTAATTCCCGCGCCCCCCATCATTACGGAGATGAAGCTTTCAATCAGAATTGCTAACTTAGTCTAATGACCTCTTTCCTGAAATAAACGTTTGCTGGCACGATCCCAAAATTCGTGTCAGACACCTATCAACACGCATGAGGTTAAGAGCCGTCCGGCCTGACTCCATAGAATGATATCAAAGAAGGGTCTCTTGCGTTTCTGAAGGGAAACAGTCTGGATTCCTAAAATTTGGATTTGAGCGATACCCTGCTTTTATTGCTTTTACTGTTGAGAAACAAATACTCCAATAGTTATAATTTGTTATGAGAGTATCGGCTCGTGGAAAATCCTGGTAAACTTTTTGCCTTTGCCGTTGAAGGGCAGAGGTACGCACTATATCTTTCCGCAGTTGAAAAAATTGTCCGCGCTGTTGAAGTCACGCCTCTTCCGAAGGCTCCGGAGATCGTTTCCGGCTTGATCAACATGCACGGGCAGGTCATACCGGTCCTTAATATTCGGAGGCGGTTCCGACTGCCGGAACGAGAGATAGGGGCCTCCGACCAGTTTATCATCGCCCGCACTTCGAAACGGACTGTTGCTCTTTGTGCCGACGACGTAAGCGGCGTGATCGAGCACCCTGAACAAGAAGTGACCCGAGCGCAAGAGATTTTGCCGCATATGGAATATGTCGAGGGCGTAATGAAACTGGATGATGGTATTGTCCTCATCCACGACCTTGACACCTTCCTCTCACTGGAGGAAGAAAATAAACTGGACAAGGCGGTAGACAAAACAAATGAGGAGAGGCGGTGAAGGCGGCGGTTTCGAAAGAGCTCCTTGAGCAGTTCGGCGATTACATTGAGGATCGCATGGGCCTGTACTTTCCGAAGGAGCGGAGTAAGGACCTGGAGAAAGGCCTCCGCGGGGCCTGTGCCGGGCTTGGGTTTGTCGATCTGGAATCCTGTGCACGGCATATCATGCAGTCACCGAAGACGAAGACACAAATCGAAGTGCTTGCGAGCCACCTTACCGTGGGCGAAACTTATTTTTTCCGGGACGGGAAGGGCTTCGATATACTCGAGACAGAGATTTTCCCCGAACTGATACGTATTCGGAAGAATACGGGCAAGTATCTGAGGATCTGGTCCGCCGGATGTGCCACCGGGGAAGAGCCTTATTCCCTCGCCATCCTGCTCACCAGACTGATAAAGGATATCGGGGAATGGAATATCTCTATCCTTGCTACCGATATCAATCCCTCTTTTCTTCAGAAGGCATCGCTTGGCATTTACGGCGAGTGGTCCTTTCGTGATGTTCCCGCATGGGTAAGACGACGTTATTTCCGGCGGCTGGAACGGGGCCGTTTCGAGGTCCTTTCCTACATAAGAAAAAGCGTGACTTTTTTCTATCACAATCTCGCTGGAGACCCATGTCCCTCTCTCATGAACAATACCAACGCCATGGATCTTGTCCTCTGCCGGAACATGCTTATGTATTTCTCCCCGGAAAACCAGATAAAAGTTGCCGGGAAACTTTATCACAGTCTTGTGAACGGCGGCTGGCTGATGGTGAGTCCGGCCGAGGTCTCCTCTGTCGTCTCTTCACCGTTCTTGCCCGTGCAATTCCCTGGAGCGACCCTTTACAGAAAAGACATTGCAGGGGCCAGGACGACAAAAAGCCCTGTCCCACAAACAGCAACACATTTTCCGGAATCTTATCAAACAATCATTACGTGCCCTCAATCGGAGGTGCCGCTGCCTGCGGCCGAGTCGGGCAAGTCTTTGTCGGAGACGCGGTCTCACCTGGATGAAGATTCGGCTTCCTTTTCCCCTCCGGCTATGGACCCTTATGCCGGGGCGCTTAGGTCCTATGAGCTGGGCTGTTACGCCGACGCAGAAGAAAAGCTACGGTCCCTGTTGACCGGAGACGTTCCTCACGGTCCTGCATGGGCTCTTCTCTCCCGCGTCAACGCCAACGTCGGACAACTTTCGAAGGCGAGGGAGTTTTGCGAGAAGGCCATTTCAGCAGACAAGCTGAATCCTGCGTATCGTTATCTACTTGCGACCATTATGCAGGAAAGCGGTCGCCAAGAGGAATCGGAGGCGTCCCTGAAGCGAACGTTATATCTAGACCAGAATTTTGTACCCGCCCATTTCGCTCTCGGAAATCTAGCCTTACGACAGGGAAAAACCAGGGAGTCCGGAAGACATTTTAGAAACGCCCTGTCGGCGCTGCGGTCGTACCGGCCTGACGATATTATTCCGGAGTCCGAGGGTATTACGGCAAAAAGGATGATAGAGATTATTAACACAGCCGTTTCAGAGAAAACCCTGACATGACCGACAAAAAAGCTTCCCAACCTCGGACCCCTGTCGACTGGAATGAAGTGCGGAAACGCCTGAATAAGGTCCAGACCATGATTGGACAGGATTGGGCGCCAGGCCCTGAAGAAGAGAAAAAGACCCTTCGTGAGAGGGCCAGGGCCCTTGCGAAGAAATCTGGGGAAAAGACCTCCGGGGAAGAGATGGAGATTGTCGAATTTCTCCTTGCCTATGAGAGGTACGGGGTCGACATATCGCACGTGCGGGAGGTTTATCCCCTGAATGATTTGACGCCGGTCCCATGCACACCCCCGTTCGTTTTAGGCATTATCAATGTTCGCGGACAGGTCCTTTCGGTCATAGACTTGAAAAAATTCTTCGACCTTCCAGAGAAGGGCCTCGGCGATCTCAATAAAGTCGTCATCCTCAGATCGGACACCATGGAATTCGGTGTCCTTGCCGACGCGGTTTTGGGGATCAGCAGTGTTTTGGTGAATGAGCTGCAGCCGTCGCTTCCCACGCTGTCGGGCATACGCGAAGAGTACCTCAGGGGGATAGCGAAAGACAGGACTGTGATTTTGGATGCGGAGAAGCTGTTGTCGGACAGGAATCTCATTGTGTATGAAGAGATATAGAGCGGATTTATTGATGAACTGGGAAAAAAGAAAATAATTTTTCATGGAGGTTCGGCATGGCGAAAGATAAAGTCAGGAAGACGAGGCAGGAGAATTCTAGCGCTGCTGCGGCGTACGCCCGCAGCCTGATCGAGGCTAGCCTCGACCCGCTCGTCACTATAAGCCCTAAGGGAAAGATTACCGACGTCAATGAGGCGACGATAAAGGTGACCGGTGTTTCACGCGACGGGCTAGTCGGTACCGACTTTTCTACCTATTTTACAGAGCCTGAGAAGGCGCGTGAGGGCTACCGTCAGGTCTTCGAAAAGGGCTTTGTCACAGACTATCCGCTGACGATAAGGCATGCCGAGGGGAAATTGACCCATGTACTTTACAATGCGTCGGTCTATAAAGATGCGGAAGACAAGGTCCTCGGGGTCTTTGCAGCGGCCCGCGACATCACGGCGCAAAGGCAGGCGTCCGAGTATGCACGAAGCCTCCTTGAGGCGAGCCTCGATCCCCTCGTCACAATCAGTCCGGAGGGAAAGATTACCGACGTGAACAGGGCCACCGAAGTTGTGACAGGATTTTCACGGGAGCGTCTGATAGGCAGTGATTTCTCGGATTACTTTACCGAGCCTGATAGGGCCAGGGAGGGATACCGGGCGGTCATCACCCAGGGCTTCGTGAGGGATTATCCGCTCACCGTCCGCCACACCTCCGGCCGCACCGTCGATGGCATCTATAACGCGTCGGCATACGCCGATGAAGAAGGAAAGATGCTGGGGGTCTTTGCCGCTGCCCGCGACATCACCGAACGCAAACGTGCGGAGGAAAGCCTCATGCGGGTGATGCAGGAGGTGCAGGAGTCGGTAAACGTACTCGCCCCGGCTTCGACCGAGATCCTTTCGACGACGACGCAGGTCGCCTCGAGCGTGACAGAGACTGCGACCGCGGTGAATGAGACGATGACAACCGTCGAAGAAGTTAAGCAGACGACTCTTGTGTCAAGTCAGAAGGCGCATTATGTGGCTGAGACCGCACAGAAGACGGCCCAGGCGTCCCACAGCGGCCAGAAGTCGGTAGAGGAGTCGATTGACCTTATGAACCGTATCAGGGAGCAGATGGAATATATAGCAGAAAGTATCGTGAGGCTGAGCGAGCAGAGCCAGGCCATAGGCGAGATAATCTCGACGGTCAACGACCTCGCCGCGCAGTCGAACCTTCTTGCGGTTAACGCCGCTATCGAGGCCGCGCGGGCCGGTGAGCATGGCAAAGGCTTCGGCGTGGTTGCGCAGGAGATCAGGAGCCTTGCGGAACAGTCCAAGCAGGCTACCGCACAGGTGAGGACCATACTCGGAGACATTCAGAAGGCCACCAGCGCTGCAGTGCTCGCGACGGAGCAGGGAAGCAAGGCCGTTGAGGTGGGGGTGAAACAATCGTCGCAGGCCGGAGATTCGATCCGGGTACTCGCCGGAAGTATAACGGAGGCGGCCCAGGCGGCGACCCAGATCGTCGCTTCAAGCCAGCAGCAGCTAGTCGGTATGGAGCAGATAATCTCTGCGATGAATAATATCAAAGAGGCGAGCGAACAGAACGTCACAGGCACAAAGCAGGCCGAGGTCGCAGCCCACAATATCAATGACCTTGGACAGAAGCTGAAACTGTTGGTTGACCAGTATAAGGTGTAGAAAGCTGTCGGCCGTATTTCTTCAGCAAAACATCTTTAGCTGAAGGCTGATCGCTGAAGGAGTATATGGACAAGAAAAGAGATGAAGCATTCCTGAAGAAACTTCGCGCGACGTTCAAGGTCGAGGCGGAGGAGCATATCGTCATGATCTCTTCAGGTCTTATCGAGC
>JAJYLU010000091.1 GCA_021787505.1 Nitrospirota bacterium
CGATACTAACAACCCCGAGGTTTTTTATCGTGAAAGAGGACCCAAAAACCAGTCATGAACCCGGCCGGAAGACCGGGAAGTCCGGTCTGAACATCAACAAGACCGAAACGGGAGGGCGTTCGGCAGGGAAGAAGCAAAGTGTTCTCGCCTCCGCCAGTGACACCGATCCGGAACGACGCATTCGTGAAAGGACCGCCGAACTCGTTCAGGCCAATGAAGAACTTGAGCAGGAAATTGCCGATCGTCGCAGGGCCGAGGAACGGGCCATGAAGTCTCAGGAAAGGCTGTTCGATATTCTTGAAAGTATCTCCGACGGTTTCTTCACGCTTGACCGCAACTGGCGGTTTACCTATGTCAATCATGAGGCGGTGCGGCTCTGGAGGAGAGGCCTCGGCGAACTCATCGGCAGGAGCATATGGGAGGTTGTTCCTGATGCAGTCGGCACGGTCTTCTACGAGCAGTACCACAGGGCGGTGGCCGAAAAGGTGCCGGCCTCGTTTGAGGCGCTTTCTCCGCTCCTCAACATCTGGGTGGAAGTCCGGGCCTATCCTTCGAAAGAGGGCCTGTCCGTTTATTTCCATGACATCACCGAACGAAAGATTGCGCAGGAAAACGTTTTCCGCCTGAACCGGCTCTATTCGGTGCTCAGCAAGATAAACGAGGCGATCGTCAGGATCCGCGAACCGGAGGAACTGTACGAAGAGGTCTGCAGGATCGCGGTTGAAGACGGTCTGCTCAGGATGGCCTGGATAGGGCTCAAAGACCCCGTGACGCTGGAGGTAAAGCCGGTCGCCCGCTGGGGGGACAAAGGCGGCTACCTCGATACGATCAGGGTGATCGCAGCAGACGTTCCTGAAGGCAAGGGCCCTACCGGCAGGGCGGTCTTCGAGGGGAAATACTTCATTTGCGGCGATATCGAAGTCGATCCGCTTATGAGACCGTGGAAGGATAAGGCCCTCAGCCATGGGTTCCGCTCATCTGCGGCGTTCCCCCTCCGTATAGGGCAGGACACGATCGGGGCGTTCACGATCTATTCGGAAAAGCCGAGTTTCTTCACCGCGGAAGAGATCGAGTTGTTACTCTCTATGGCAAGGGATGTGTCCTTTGCGATAGACTTCATTGAAAACGATGGACGGAGGCGGGCGGTAGAGGAGGCGCTGAGAGATCTGAACGAAGAGCTCGAACGCAAGGTAAAGGAGCGGACAGCGGGCCTTGAGGAGGCCTACAGGGAGATGGAGGCGTTCAGTTACTCGGTCTCGCATGACCTTCGCTCACCGTTGCGTATCATAAACGGATTTGCCCAGGCGGTCCTTGAAGATTACGGAGACAAGCTCGGCGACAAGGGGAAGGACCTGCTCAGGATAATAGGGACGAACGCAATAAGGATGGACAAACTTATCAACGGTCTCCTGGATCTGTCGCGCATAGGGCGTCAGGAGATGAACGTCGCCGAAATCGATATGGAGAAAATGGTGAAGTCGTTATGCAACGACATCGGCGGGGCCTTGTCGGGACGGAAGGTCTCATTCGCCGTCCAGCCCCTCCCCTCAGTCAACGGCGATGCGGTGCTCCTCCGTCAGGTCTTCGAAAACCTTCTGTCGAATGCCGTCAAATTCACGAGGGAGCGGCAGGAGGCGGTCATCGAAATCGGAGGACGGAAGGACGGCAGGGAACATGTCTATTCTGTGAGGGACAACGGGGTCGGGTTCAGCATGCAGTACGCGGATAAACTGTTCCGGGTTTTTCAGCGGCTGCACAACGTAAAGGAGTTCGATGGCACGGGGATCGGGCTTTCCATCGTGCACCGCATCGTCCAGAAGCACGGCGGACGAATATGGGCGGAAGCAAAAGCGAACGAGGGCGCCACTTTCTATGTTGCGCTGCCCGGGAAGTAGGGGCAATTGCGGTAAGGGCAATTCATGAATTGCCTCTACGCTTTTATCTTGTAGCCGGCCTTGACGATCGCGTCTTCAATCTCTTTTTGCCGTATTTTGGATTCTTCGAAGGCGACTTTGACCTGACCTACCTGGACGTCCGACTTCACGATCCCCGCCAATCCTTCAACCGCCTTCTTTACCCTCATCACGCAGTGCTGGCAGGACATGCCTTCAACCTGTATCGTTGTTTCGATCATGTGAATTCTCCTTAAAAAAATATTGATATATTCGCGCCATATTATATATTCTATTGTACTATTGATGCATAAATCAATCACATGAAAAACAGGATTATAGCGTTTTTATCCGTTCTCTTCGCGGTCTTTACGGTGGGCGCGGTCATATCCATGTTGTACATTAACTTTACTACCTCCGAGCTGAAGAATATCATTACCCTGCACAGCGTCGAAATTCTCAGGCAGGACCTGATTATCAAGATACAGAACGTCGAACAGGACCTGCTGACCGTCCATACCGAACTCGGGAGCCGTCTGGACAAGATAGTGGCGAACGTTACGGACCTCGACAAGTCGATCAATAACTGCACGAGGTGTCACCATTCCCCGCTGATAACCCAGAAACTCGGGGACGTTAAGGGACTTATCGACAGGTTCGAGAATTCCCTGAGCTACTACATTACCGCCTCGGCGAATGAAGAAAGAATACGTTCGCTCAAGATGGAATCTTATGCCATCGGGACCGAACTGCTTAATATCACGTCGGAGATGGCCCTGATCGCAAACCAGAGGCTCCAGGACAGGACGCAGAGGGCAATAGACGACGTGAGGAGGGCACAAAAGATTCTGATTATGACGCTCTTCATCGCCTTCCTTATCGGTCTTTGGATAGCATCCCGGCTAACCAGGAATATCCTAAGCCCTGTGCGCGAGCTGATCGGCGTGTCGAGGAAGATCGCGTCTGGGAATCTGGGCTGCACGACTGGTTATTCGGACTCCACGGAATTCGGCGAACTCGCTTCCTCCATAAACGATATGAGCGTTTCATTGAAGGAGAGCAATGAGCAGATCGTCCAGCACATGAACCGCCTGACCGGATTGTACCGCGTCACCCTGCCGTTTCACTCCGTCTCGAATATTACGGACGTTGTCCGGGAAGTTTCGCATGGGGTTGCAGAACTGGTGGGGGTCGAGCAATGCGGCCTTCTGCTCCTGGATGAAGAGGGGAAATATCTCGAACACGCCCTTCCCGCGTGCGGCCTCGATGAGGCACAGGCCAGGTCGATCAGGGTCTCCAGGGAGGCGCTTAAAAAGCTTTATCTTGCGAATAACCGGAGGCCGCTCGTGGTCAACGACCTGAAGGCACCGGGGCTTCCCGAAGGGATAGCGGGAGGACCGGTCCCTGAAGTGCGGAATCTGCTTCTGGGGTGGGTGAGTCTGAAGGGCGACCTCGCCGGGGTCCTTCGGCTGGCTAACAGGAAGCAAGGGGAATTCCAGGAGGAATCCTCCCGGCTGCTCGGGATTATCTCGAACAACGTCTCGGTCGCCCTCGAAAATATCAAGCTCTATCAAGACCTGCGGGCGCAGATGAAGGAACTGCGGGAGACCCAGGAGCAGCTCGTGCAGGCGGCAAAGCTCGCGGCAATCGGCGAACTCGCATCGAACGTCGCCCATGAGATCAACAACCCTCTTACCAGCATCATGGGATACGCCGAACTCATCAAGGAGGAAGGCAATATCGAGAACATCATGAAGGACATCGAGATCATCGAAAGGGAATCGATGCGCGCACGGGACATCGTGCAGCAACTCCTCGAGTTTGCCCGGCGGCGGCCGCTGGAGATACGGGCGGTCAATATAAACGGTCTGCTGAGGGAGGTAGTGACCCTTATCGGCGTGCAGCTGAAGGACGCCAGTATCAAGATCCACGAAAACTACTCCGAACTGCCGGTCATCATGGGCGACCCCAACCAGATAAAGCAGGTTTTCCTCAATGTGCTGAACAACTCCGTTCACGCGATGGGGGAGAACAGCCTGCAGAAGGGCAAGGAGATCAATATCCGCACCTCCAATACGGAAACGAGCGTATTTGTCGAGATTGCGGACACGGGCCACGGAATATCGAGCGAGGTGCTCCCGAAGATATTCGAGCCCTTCTTTACCACGAAGCGGGAGAAGGGGACGGGACTCGGGCTTTCCATCACATATAAGATAATCCAGAGCCACAAGGGCAAGATCGACGTCAATAGCGAAGAGGGCAGGGGGACGAAGTTCACCATATCCCTTCCAATTTATATGGCTGAGAACATGAACGTGCCCGCGCAGTATTACGGATAGCGCGTAATTCTCGGGACATCACGGGACAGGCTGTAAATCTTCCTGCCTTCCGGCGCAACATGAAGGAGATAATCCGACGCATATGAAATCCAGGATCGCGGGTCACAACGCATACCTTTACCTTATCGGTGCCATTATCCTGCTGGTCGGCTTGGGTGGTGCTGCCTTGATTTACCGGACGGCTGCGGACGATTCGAGACGGGTGACAGGGTATGAAATAGTAGACGGTAATGCGTATCCGATGGCGCCCGAGGATTCCAAAATGTATATACATGATCTGGAAGTCTTCGGCGGAAAGTCGGCGGTCCTTGCGGATGAGTTCAGGCGTTGGTTCGCCGGGCTATGGCAGGGAAGATCACTAGCGTTCACCATAGCCTGCAGTACAGTCCTTATATCTCTGGGATTTTTTCTTGCAGCAGCTCGCCTGCCGTCCGACCCGGAATCTGATGCCCGGGATGAAAACAAGCGCGTCGGAACCGGCTGAAGAGTCTCTTTTCTTATCGGTCCCTATATATTCATCGTGAGTATCTTTCTGACAATGTCCGGATAGGTGGCAATCAGGCGCAGTTCATCGTCCGTCAGGGGCTTCTGGGTGTGGAGATTCGCGTATTGCACCAGTTCCAGGACCTTTCTTGCCTCATCATCCGTATTGAAATGTATGCCCAATTTGTCATAGACGTGCCTGAAGCCTTTGACCCCGCCGTATTCTCCGGTGGTGATAATCCTTCCGGTCTCAAGCAGCTCGGGCTCTCCCCTGCCAACGTCTTCGGGGTCGTAGAGTTCGTAGTTGCGCCTGTCTTTCAGTGCGCCGTCCGCGTGGATGCCTGACTCATGCGCGAAGGCGTTGGCGCCGACGCCCGGCTGGTTGATCGGGATAGGGAGGCCGAATGCGTACGAAGCGTACTTCGCGATCCTCCAGGATTTCTTGAGATCCACGTATTCGTCGAGGTGTACCTTTTTGCTCAGCCCGTGGGAATACTTGAGGGCGAGAATCGTTGCCACGAGGTCGCAGTTCCCGCAGCGCTCCCCGTAGCCGTTGATGGTCGTATTTATGTAAGTGTCGACCCCGCCTTCGATGGCTCCCTGCGCCCCTGCGCAGGAGACCGCCTCGGCCATGCCGAGGTCGTTGTGACAGTGCATCTCCAGAGGGAACTTCGTTGCGAGGGCGAGCGCCTTGATCCTCTCATAGATCGTGATCGGGTCGTCCGCTCCGAGAGTATCGCAGTACCTGAAACGATCGGCACCTGCTTCTTTCCCGGCAAGGGTGAAGTCGATGAGCCTGTCAAGCTCGGTCCTGGAAGCATCTTCGGCGTTTATGCCCACCGTCTCGGCCCCGAGTTCCCGCGCGGTCCTTACCGCATCCACCATTGACTTGACGATGTCTTTCCAGGTCTTTCTCCCCTGAAACTTCCCCTGGATCATGATTTCGGACGTGGACATGGAGATGTTCAGGTGTTTGATATCGGGGCAGTTCTTGAACGCCAGAATAACGTCTTCCGGGACCGCCCTGCACCACCCTTCCAGATGGATCCGTTTCATCACGCCGGCCTTGGCGAGTTCCAGGTTGCCGTTGATGTAATTCACTTCGTGCTTAAGCGTTGGAAATCCTATTTCACTCTGATAGAGACCCATCTCGTCGAGATAGATGTTCAGCATTGTCTTCGACAGTTTTGGCAGGAGGATGCGCGAGGTCTGTACCCCGTCCCTGTTCGTGACGTCGATGAGATATACTTTCCCTGTCATATTCCCTCTCTTGTTGTGTAAAGATTTGATGGCATGGCCCGCGAACAAAATTAATTATACCAAGAAAAGGACTGGAAAAGAAACCGGCACTTTGTTACAATTATAGACGTTTTTTCAGGGGGTGCTTATGGACTTCAAAGGACAAGTGGCGATGATTACGGGAGGGGCCCGTGGAATCGGCAGGTCGATAGCCGGACACTTTGCGAAACACGGGGCGAATCTCGCGATCGCGGATGTGTCGGAGGACGCCGCAAGAGAGACCGCCGGGGAATTGGCCTCCGCGGGCGCGAAGACCATGGCCGTGAAACTTGACGTCTCGAAATCCGACCAGGTCGTGAAGGCCTTTGAAGATGTGGTGAAGGAATTCGGCAGGCTCGATATACTGATCAACAACGCGGGCATCACGAAGGACGGTCTTGTGCTGAGGATGAAGGAAGAAGACTGGGACGCGGTCATCAACATAAATCTCAAGGGCGTTTTTCTCTGTTCCAAGGAGGCGGTGAAGGTGATGGTAAAGCAGAAATACGGGAGGATCGTCAACATCGCTTCCGTCGTCGCCTTTATGGGGAACCCCGGCCAGGTCAACTACAGCGCGTCCAAGGCCGGGATAGTCGGGTTGACAAAGACCGTGGCGAGGGAATACGCCAGCAGGGGACTTACCGTGAACGCCGTGGCGCCCGGGTTTATTTCGACCGCGATGACCGACGCCCTTGCTGAAAATGTGAGGCAGGAAATGTTAAAATCTATACCTGTCGGTAAGTTCGGGACCGTCGACGATGTCGCCAATGCGGTGAGTTTCCTTGCCTCGGCGGACGCGGGGTATATCACCGGGCAGGTGATTCACGTCAACGGCGGCATGTATATGTGACGCGCGATTCTATAGCCGGTGCCTGCAGGCCTGCTGCACCGGCATTTGATTTTTTGCCGCTTGTAAATTTGATAATGTATAGGGAGGTATAGGAATGATTGAAGAAAAGGTGAAGGAGATAATCGCGAAGCAGCTGGGCGTGAACGCCGCCGAGGTGACGCCCGAGGCGTCCTTCGTGGAGGACCTCGG
>JAJYLU010000092.1 GCA_021787505.1 Nitrospirota bacterium
GGAGCATTTCGAGATAGGCAACTGGTATGAAAAAGACTGGTTCAATGCCCACAAGATCAGGCTTCAGGGGACGAGTTCCGTTTACAGGTTGCCTACCAAGGCGGTCGACGGGATCAGCCTCGATCTTGTGGTCAAGAATTGCAGGGTTGGAGAGGATGTCCCTATCGATACCCATACCCTCCAGGAGTTTTGCGACGCGGAGTTCAACAGTCCGTGGGAGGAGTTTTCACTTGTGATGGAGATGAGGGAGAGCGCGTACGGTCCGAAAGAGATGAAGGTAAAGACGCAACGGCCCCTGGCGATTTATGTCCCTCCATACAGGATGCAGCCGTGGCAGAGCGGCAGGTCCCGTTCGAAGATAAACCGCATCCAGGCGAAGCATCCTGGCATAGACCTGGACATTCTGAAGCAGTACAAGATGATCTACGAGTGGATAAAAGGGAAGAACCTTCTCGAAATCTTCGAGCATATCGATATCAACGACGACGAACTCGTCCGGCATCTCAAGGTGATCAATTATCAGGTGCTCGGCGACCTTGCAAAGAAGGGATATCTGGTTGCCGATATGAAACCTGAGCATATCATCATCGGCGAAGACGATACCCGGCGCATGGAGGAGATTGGACTGGCGGAACATGAGGCCGACCCGGTCGAAAAACAGATGAATTTCGTGCATCAGCTTATCCATGAGGGTAAATATTCAGTTATCGACTATGAGCTCCTCCTGCGGACCGCCAAGCACGAAAACGAGGTGAAGAGGTCCCGGAGACATTCGTATCTGGATGATCAGCGGGACCGCTTCAAGCCGACGTCCCTGCCCGCCTACCTGAAGCGGGCCGAAGTTTTCGGGGTCCCGTATATCTATGGACACGCGGAAAGCACCGGGGGCCATCTCTGGGTGGTGGGGAGGAACGCCCGTTTGTTCGATTACTTTCTTCCGGAAAGGTGGAGGAAAACCCCTTCCCTGAAATTGTCTGAAACCAAAGAGGTGTTCTATACCATAACGAAGGACAATATTCATCTCGTTTGGGAAACATCCCGGGTAGGAGAGCTTCCCGACGAGGAAAACTACACTGATCCGACCATCCGTGCGAATGGGATAAACAGTCCCTTTGAGGAATTTGCGATCGCGCACGAGCTGAACGAACTCGGCATTCCGACTGTATACGGGAGGGCCATATACATGACCGGGACCAACAAGATAGAGCCTTCGGTGGATTTCAGGAAATACGAATCGCATAAACATATCCTGGATCCCGAGGGCAATCCGATTCTTCAGGAAAAGCACAATTACATCACCATCCGCGGCTATTATAACGGCCCCGATCAGTCGGTGGCTGCTCAGGGTCCGCAATACATGCCTGTGGACCTTTCGAAGGCGGTTTACAAAGGGCTCATCGACGATGCAACGGGCCGGAAACTCCTCGATAAAGTTAAGGGAAAGTTGCGGAATATAGGCTACGACGGATCTCTGCTGAAGGCGAACGACCTTCTGCTGGCCGTTGACAGCAGCGGGAAGATTATGAATAATAGTGACGGCGAACCCGAAGTCATCATCTGTAATTTCGAGCTTATTTGGAAGACTCCCGAAACCGACAAAACCCAATGCGGACCATTATCTGCCGGGACCGGGCAATCGGTGCCATCAGCTTCTGAAGGGTAAACTATTATGGAATCAACTGACGTCATAAGGCAGCTGCTCATTTCGGCGCTGCCTATCCTCATCGCGATAACCTTCCACGAGGTTTCGCACGGGCTTGTCGCTTACAGACTCGGGGACCCGACTGCCAAGATGCTCGGCAGGCTTACCCTCAATCCGATAGCACACATCGATATCTTCGGCACGATAATTCTCCCCCTGATGCTGATTGTACTGACAAATGGTCGTTTTGTCTTCGGATACGCGAAGCCTGTTCCGATTAACCCCATGAATTTTAAAAACCCGCGTAAGGGAATGGCGATATCGGCGGCCGCAGGCCCGGTCACCAATATGCTGCTGGCGTCGGCGAGTTTTCTGATCTGGAAAGGGGTGCTCACCCCCCTGGCGTCTCTTTCGCCGGACACATTCAGTGAGGCAGTTTTACGGCCTTTGGCGATGATCATGCAGTCGAGTATTGTCGTCAATGTCGTCCTCGCCGTCTTCAACTTGATCCCTATCCCTCCCCTGGACGGTGGAAGGGTGCTGACCGGCCTTCTTCCCTCTAAACAGGCGATGTCCTTCAGCAGGATAGAACCTTTCGGGTTCGTTATCGTCATCGTTCTCATATACAGCGGGATCGCAAACCACATCATTATGCCTTTTATAGCTTTTTTTCTTAAATTATTTCACGTCTACTGAGGGGAGGAAATGGCCAAAGAACGGGTATTAAGCGGCATGCAGTCGAGCGGCAGGGTGCATCTGGGGAACCTAGTCGGGGCGCTGCAGAACTGGGTAAGGCTCCAGGACAAATATGATTGTTACTATTTCGTCGCGGACTGGCATGCCCTGACGGCAGGCTACGCCAACCCTTCGGCTATCCGGGAGTCGGTAAAGGATCTTCTTATTAACTTCCTTGCGGTGGGCCTCGACCCCGAGCGATGCACTATATTCCTGCAGTCCAGGATCCTCGAGCATGCGGAACTTCACCTCCTCCTTTCGATGATAACGCCGCTCGGCTGGCTCGAACGGGTCCCGACCTACAAAGAAAAACAGCAGGAGTTGAAAGAGAGGGACCTCGCGACCTACGGCTTCCTAGGCTATCCTCTGCTCCAGACAGCGGACATCATCATTTACCGGGCGAAATATGTCCCGGTGGGGGTCGACCAGGTCCCTCACCTGGAGATATCGAGAGAGATCGCAAGAAGGTTCAACAATTTCTACGGGGAAATCTTCCCTGAACCGGAGGCTTTACTGACCGAGTTTCCCAAGGTCCCGGGGGTCGACGGCAGGAAGATGTCGAAGAGCTATGACAATGCGATCTATCTGTCGGACAGTCCGAAGGAGGTTGAGCACAAGATAAAGACCATGGCCACCGACCCGGCACGTATCAGGCGCACCGATGTCGGAAATCCGGATCTTTCCCCCGTTCACCAACTCCACAAGATCTTTTCTTCCAAGGAAGAGCAAGACTATGTTGCCGAAGGCTGCCGCACCGCCGGCATCGGCTGCATCGACTGCAAGAAGATCCTGATAAAGAACGTCTTCCGGGTGCTTGAGCCGATCTGGGCAAAAAGGGAAGAGCTCATAAAGAATCCGGAGCAGCTTGACTCTATAATCGAAAAAGGGAATGGGAAGGCGAGATCGGTCTGCCGGGAGACGATGGAGCTGGTCCGAAAGGGGATGGGGCTTATTTAGGGCTTATTCTGAAAGGGCAGTACTAAGTCGTCTTCCTCGTTGTATAGGTCTCTGCAAATCGCCTCCGCCTCTTCTTCGGGCGAGTTTAACGAAGGAAGATGGATTTCCGATTCCAGCATTTTCCTGATCAGATCGAGTTCGACGAATTCATCCTTTAATGGTTCCCATGCCTGAAGGGTCCTGATCGCATCCCGGTAAAACATCCTTTCGGTCAACGAAAGATCGAATACCTGCATCTTCCAGAATTTCGTAAATCTCATCCTGCCCTCATTTCTTCATAAAGGTTTATTCTTTCTAGAGTATTCCATGATCCATAGGAAGTATGTAATCCATATCACATATCGGTGTTACCCTACCCCGGGAAGGTAATGGCCGGCGAGCCTTTAATTTTTCACCCTCTTACGATATAGTATATTTCATACTCCGGAAAGGACGCCGAAACATTCATGCTCGATGCCAGGTTCATAAAAGAAAATGTAGATGCAGTGAAAGAGGCCTTAAAGAAGAGAAATTACGAATTCCCTCTCGCGGATTATCTCGCAATAGAAGAAAAAAGGATGGCGATCATGCGGGAGGTCGAGGAGCTGAGAAACAAGCGAAATGTCGTTTCCGAAGAGATCGGCAAGCTTAAGAGACAGAAGGCGGACGCCTCGGCCCAGCTCGAAGAGATGAAGGCGGTAGCCGAGAAGATCAAGTCCCTCGATGATCGGCTCCGGGCGGTAGAGGAGGAGACCAGGGCGCTTATCCTTACCATTCCCAATATTCCGCATGAATCGGTCCCGGTGGGCAGGGATGAGACCGAGAACATCGAGGTCAGGAAGTGGGGCGTTCCGCGGCAGTTCGATTTCGGACCGCTGAATCACTGGGACATCGCCGAGGCGCTGGATATCATTGATTTCGACCGTGCCTCGAAGATATCCGGCGCGCGGTTTGCGCTCATGAAAGGCGCCGGAGCACGACTCGAAAGGGCCCTGATGAACTTCATGCTCGACACTAATACATCGAAAGGGTACAAAGAGGTCTTTCCGCCTATCATCGTGAACCGTGAGAGCATGACCGGCACGGGTCAGCTTCCCAAGTTCGAGATGGAGCTTTTCAGGATAGCCGATCCCGAGTTTTACCTGATCCCGACGGCCGAAGTGCCGGTTACGAACATCCACAGGGATGAAATATTGAAGGAGGCGGAACTGCCGATCTTTTACACTGCCTATACGCCATGTTTCAGAAGAGAGGCAGGTTCTTACGGCAAAGATACGAGAGGCCTTATACGGCAGCACCAGTTCAATAAGGTAGAGATGGTGAAATTCGTGAAACCGGAAGACTCATATGCGGAACTCGAAAAACTGACCAATAATGCGGAAGACCTTCTCCAAAAACTCGATCTGCCCTATAGGGTAGTCGCCCTTTGTACGGGCGACCTCGGCTTTTCGTCGGCGAAGACCTATGACCTTGAGGTCTGGCTGCCGGGCCAGGACAAATACCGTGAGATATCCTCATGCTCAAACTTCGAAGATTTCCAGGCAAGAAGGGCGAATATCAGGTTCAAGCGTGAAGGGAAAAAGGGCACGGAATTCGTGCACACCCTTAATGGGTCCGGGCTTGCGATAGGCAGGACAGTCGTGGCGATACTGGAAAACTACCAGCAGAAGGACGGCTCAGTCGTTATTCCCGAAAATTTGAGGCCTTATATGGGAATGGACAGAATAGGCTAAACTGACCGCTATGGCTGAAGAGCAGGAAAAACTCGTCAAAACTTCAGTATACCTCGAGGAAGAAGTGATCGAGGCGCTCCGGGAGACAGCGAAAGAGCTCGAAAAAGAGACCGGCAAGAGATGGTCCAAAGGCGCGGTCATCCGCGTTGCTCTTAGCGACTTCTTCACAAGAAGGGGCAGAATGCTTTGACCCCTCACGGGTTCGTCGACCTCCATACCCACGGTATCGGCCGATACGATACCGGGACTGATAAGCCTTCCGATATCTTGAAAATCGCACAACTCCACGCCGCAACCGGGACTGGGGCGATACTTCCGACAATTTATTCCGGCCCAATCGCAGGGATGAGAAGGAATATGGAAGTGGTGAGAAAAGCGATGGACCTCCAGAGATCAGAACTGATCGGGATGAAGTCAGCTCCTCAGGCTCCGCTAAAGCAGGGCAGTGTTTCAGCGCAAATACTCGGCGTGCATCTCGAAGGTCCTTTTTTGAACCCGTTAAGGTGCGGCGCCCTTGACAAGGGGTCTTTTGTCCGGCCGGGCCTATCTTCACTTAGGGAACTGATTGACGGATATGAAGACATCATAAAGATAATAACGATCGCTCCGGAACTTCCTGGGGCGCTGAAGGTCATAGAACGGAGCAGATCTCTGGGGTTCAGGGTGAATATGGGCCATTCCGACGCCACCTACAAGGATGCGTTGAAAGGCAAAGAGGCAGGGGCAACAGGAGTCACCCATCTTTTTAACGCCATGAGGCCGTTTCACCACAGGGAACCCGGACTCGCCGGACTCGGGCTGATCGACGAGGATCTGTTTATAGAGGTGATCGCCGACCGTTTTCACCTCCATCCCATGACGTGCGAACTGATCTTTGGCCGGAAGAGGATCGACAGAATCATCCTTGTGTCCGACTCGGTAAAACATACCGGGGGAAAAGGGCTTCCTGCCTATAAGGATGGAATTATCGCGGGAAGCGGGATTACGCTCGCCGATTCATTCGAAATCCTCCTTGAATTAGGTGTTCCCGATGCCGAGATCACCGAGGCTGCTACGGACAATCCGGCACGGTACCTCGCAATTTCTTTGTAGGACAAAGACTTACAGGCCCCAGGGAATTTCCTCTACAAAAAAATCAGCATTATGCCGATATTACTTCATATACGGCAGTTGGTATTGTATGAGTATAAAATCCGCATTTGTTCAGGATGCGACATCGCGCAAAGGAGAACGAATATGCAGAACTGTCAGGTACAGACCATACTAAGAGGCATCCCCACGCTTCACAAAATAGATTCTTCACGCGGGATCGGGAATCTTCTTCCTCCTGCCGACAAAACGCCGGTGAAGGCGAAAAAAACTCCTCCAAAGGTAGACCAGCGAAAGATCCGTGCTTTGGCAGAAGCCGTTATCCTTCAATCCATAGAGGACCTTTGGAGCAAGACAAAAAGAAAAAAGAGTATCGAGTTCTTCATGGGCGACGGCTTCAGCCTATGCGCCGATATGGCGGGAATGAAGGTTGTCGAGAGGCTGAGGCTCCTCAGGATGCTGAGGAAGCTCGATCCAAGATTGTTCGATTCCCGCCATGCGAGAAAACTCGGCAGCATCGTGAATCCCCCCTTTTGAAAGAAGCGGACATTATCAGGCTGTCTTTCGGAAAATTTTCATGCCGGGGAAAACCTGGCTGAATTCATCCTTTCCGCTTGATGGAAGGGTTTCCGATTCGCCGATGACGAGAAAGCCTTTTACGGGTATCAGGTCCGAAATATTCCGCAGGATATCTTGCTGAAGCACTTTATCCATGTAGATAAGGACATTGCGGCATAGGATGAGGTTGTATTTGCTGCGTTGTTTCTTCTTCGCCTCGAGTCCCATTACAATATCAGCGCATTCAAGCCTCACCATCGACTTTATTTCATTATTGATCCTGTATACGGACTCGTGTCCGACCGGCGGGTCCTGTCTCACAACCTCCCGAAA
>JAJYLU010000093.1 GCA_021787505.1 Nitrospirota bacterium
GAAAAAGCTGGTGCCGGAAGGCGTCGAGGGAAGGGTGCCTTACAAGGGGACTCTTGCGCAGAGCGTGCATCAGCTCATGGGCGGTCTCCGGTCGGGGATGGGGTACTGCGGCGCGAAGAACCTTGCGGAGCTCAAGAGAAAGGCGAAGTTCATCAGCATTACGAACGCGGGCCTGAGGGAGAGCCATGTCCACGACGTAATCATTACGAAGGAAGCGCCGAACTACAGGCCCGAATGGTGACCCCGGGAATCTTCTGATTATGGACTTTTTTGGCCACACCAGCCTTCTTTGTCGGACTTATGGTGAGAGAGGGTAACTCGCGGAGAAGGGACACAGTATAAGCAATGCATGAAGACAGGATATTGGTGCTCGACTTCGGTTCGCAGTATACGCAGCTCATCGCCCGCAGGGTGAGGGAGAACAAGGTATACTCGGAGATATTGCCCTTTAACGTGCCGATCGAAAAGATACGGGAGTTCCGTCCGAAGGGGATCATACTCTCGGGAGGGCCTTCGAGCGTCTACGACGAGGGCGCGCCGCTTCCCGATGATGAGGTCTTCAGGCTCGGGGTACCGGTGCTCGGGATCTGCTACGGGATGCAGCTGATGGCCCATACCCTGGGGGGAAAGGTCGCGAAGGCGGCGAAGAGGGAATACGGACGGGCCGAACTCCTCGTTGACGACGATGCGGACCTGCTCTGGGGCATCATTCCGAAGACAAAGGTCTGGATGAGCCACGGAGACAGGATCGAGGCTCTCCCCCGGGGGTTTTCCGCGATAGGCCATACGGACAATTCGCCGGTGGCGGTGATGGCGGACAGGAAGAAAAGGTTTTACGCCCTTCAGTTCCACCCCGAAGTGGTCCATACCGATGAAGGCATACGCATCCTGCATAATTTCGTGTTCGGTATCTGCGGGTGCAAGCCTACGTGGGAGATGTCGTCCTTCATAGACTGGTCGGTCTCGGACATCCGTGAAAAGGTCGGGACAAAGAAGGTGATCTGCGCATTGAGCGGCGGGGTGGACTCTTCCGTTGTCGCCCTGCTGGTGCACAGGGCTGTCGGCGACAAGCTGACCTGCATCTTCGTCGACAACGGTCTTCTGCGAAAAGGGGAGGCGGAGAAGGTCAAGAGGACCTTTGAGGACCATTTCCATATCAGACTGATTTACGTCGACGCGAGGAAGAGATTTCTCGATAAGCTCAGCGGGGTGACCGAACCGGAGCGGAAGAGGAAGATCATCGGCAACGAGTTCATCTCGGTCTTCGAGGACGAGGCAAGAAAGATAGAGGATGCGGAATTCCTCGCGCAGGGGACGCTCTATCCCGACGTGATCGAAAGCGTCTCCTTCAAGGGGCCTTCGGCGGTGATCAAGAGCCATCATAACGTGGGCGGACTGCCCGAAGTAATGAAGCTGAAGCTGATAGAGCCGCTTCGTGAGTTGTTCAAGGATGAGGTGAGGGTGCTCGGGGAGGAACTCGGGCTGCCGGAGGAGATATGCTGGCGGCATCCATTCCCGGGGCCGGGTCTCGCCATACGGTGCATCGGCGAGATCACCGAAGACAGGCTCGACATACTGAAGGAGTCCGACGCGATCGTACTGGAGGAGATAAAGTCAGCCGGTCTGTACAGGGAGATCTGGCAGGCCTTCGCTGTCATACTGCCGATAAAGAGCGTCGGGGTGATGGGGGACGAGCGGACCTATGAGAGTGTTGTCGCGGTGCGGGCCGTGACGAGCCTCGACGGCATGACCGCCGACTGGGCGAAGATACCCGACGAGTTGCTGGGCAGGATATCGAACAGGATCATCAACGAGGTCAAGGGCGTCAACAGGGTCGTCTACGACATCACCTCGAAGCCCCCCGGCACGATAGAATGGGAATGAACGGGCGATTGCCCTGGTGCATCCATGGACATAAAAACCTATCTCAGAGACGGAAAAGAGTCAGTAGATTCCTTTTTCCGGAGATATTTTAAGGAGCAGCGGCGGCCGGCGGTGCTGCAGGAGTCGATGCTCTACTCGCTCTTCGCCGGCGGAAAAAGGATCAGGCCCATTCTTGCGATGGCGGCCTACGAGGCATGCGGCCGGAGCGCCGCAGAGATTGTGCCTTATGCGGCGACCCTCGAACTCATCCACACCTATTCACTTATACATGACGATCTCCCGGCGATGGACGACGATGATTTGAGACGGGGGAAGCCGACGAACCACAAGGTATTCGGCGAGGCGGTCGCGATACTCGCCGGCGACGCGCTTCTGACCGAGGCGTTCTGCATATTGTCCGACCCGTCCTTCTGCCCCTCCGTCAGGGGAGACGACCTGCTTCAGGCTTCGAAGGAGATTGCGTCGGCCTCCGGAGCACAGGGCATGGTGGCGGGCCAGGTGCAGGACATTCTTTCGGAGAACGCGGAGCCGGACGGCGAGACGCTGCAGTTCATCCACCGGCACAAGACCGCGGCGCTGATCCGCGCATCCGTCAAGGCCGGCGGCATCCTTTCAGGGAGCGGTGGCGAGACGATCGACGCGCTGACGCGCTATGGTGAAAATATAGGACACGCATTTCAGGTGGTTGATGATATACTTGATGTAGTGGGAAAGACGGAGGAACTTGGAAAGACCGTGGGTTCTGACGAGAAGATCAACAAGATGACCTATCCCCGCCTGTATGGCCTGGAGCGGTCCCGCGGGATCGCGGAGCAGCTGGTCTCCGACGCACTTTCTTCACTCGATATTTTTTCTTCGGAGGCGGACTCCCTTCGGGAGATCGCCCGCTATCTGCTGGCAAGGAGGAACTGATGCTTCTCGATTCCATAAACTCTCCGTCCGACATCAAAAAACTTAAGCCGGAGGAACTCCGGAAACTGGCGGAAGAGCTGCGAACGACGATTATCCAGACCGTCTCGGTCAACGGCGGCCATCTCGCCTCGAACCTCGGCGTCATAGAGCTGACGCTTGCCCTCCACTACGTCTTCAACTCGCCCGAGGACAAGATCGTATGGGACGTGGGGCACCAGTCATACGGCCATAAGCTGATCACCGGCAGGAGAGATTCGTTTCCCACTATCAGGAAGGAAGGCGGTATCGCCGGCTTCCCCAAGCGTGAAGAGAGCGTCCACGACGCCTTCAACACCGGCCACAGCTCCACCTCGATATCAGCGGCCCTCGGCATCAGAGAGGGACGCGACAAGAACGGGGAGAAGTTCAAGGTCGTCGCGGTGATCGGGGACGGTGCGCTGACCGGAGGGCTTGCGCTGGAAGGGCTGAACCACGCGGGACATCTGAAGAAGGACCTGATCGTGATCCTGAACGACAACGAGATGTCGATCTCCGAAAACGTAGGCGCGCTGTCGGCGTATATGAACCGCATCCTGACCGGCGAGTTTTACCGGAGGTTCAAGAAGGAGACGAAGTCCTTTCTCGAAGGCATCCCTAAACTCGGCGCACCGATGGCGAAGATTGCGCAGAAGTTCGAAGAGTCGGTCAAGGGACTGATCCTGCCCGGTATACTCTTCGAAGAGCTTGGGTTCGATTACGTCGGCCCAATCGACGGGCACAACATCGACCTTCTCATCGACACCCTGAAACGGATAAAGCCGTCGACCTCGCCGACACTTGTCCACGTGATCACGAAGAAGGGAAAGGGATACGAATTTTCGGAGAAGGACCCCTGCGTCTTCCACGGTATAGGACCGTTCGAACTCGAGACAGGATCGCTGATAGGTGGGAAGGGCGCGACCACATATAGCGCGGCGTTCGGGAAGGTTCTTTCGGACATCGCCGCGAACGACAGGCGGATCATCGCGGTTTCGGCCGCGATGAAGGAAGGGACGGGACTCGAGTGTTTTGCCGGGAAATATCCGGACAGATTTTATGATGTGGGGATTGCGGAACCCCATGCGGTGACCTTCGCCGCTGGACTTGCAACGCGGGGTCTGAGGCCGGTGGTGGCGATTTACTCGACTTTTTTGCAGCGCGGATACGATGAGATTATCCACGACGTCTGCCTGCAGAAGCTTCCGGTAATTTTTGCGATCGACAGGGCCGGGATCGTGGGGGAAGACGGTCCCACGCATAACGGGCTTTTCGACGTCTCCTATCTCAGGCATATACCCGAACTCGTCGTGATGGCCCCGAAGGACGCCGCCGAGATGAGAAAGATGTTCGAATTTGCGTTGAAGCATGAAGGACCGTCCGCTATCCGCTATCCGCGGGGGAAGGTGCCTGAGGCAGACCTGCCGTGTGAAGATCTCAGCCTCGGGCGGTCGGAGACGTTGAGGGAAGGGGAAGACATCGCGCTGATCGCACTCGGCAGTTGCGTCCTGCCTGCGCTGACCGCCGCGGAGCGGCTCGAAAAGGCGGGGGTACATGCCACAGTGATCAACGCACGGTTTGTGAAACCTATTGACGGGGAGATGATCCGGGAGGTTGCGTCGCGGGTACCGAGGATCGTCACGATCGAGGAGAACGTGCTTCAGGGAGGTTTCGGGTCGGCGGTGATCGAGTACCTGTCGGACTCAGAGATCAATCACGTGAAAGTGAAGCGGCTCGGGATCGGCGACAAGTTCATCGAGCAGGGCAAGCCCGGCAGTCTGAAGGCGAAGTACGGGATCGACGCAGACGGCATCTTCCTCGCCGCGCTGTCTTTCGTGAGAGAACATACCTTCAGCGCCTGAGCGTGGTTACGATTCTATCCTGCCCTGCTTAGAGCTTTCTGGAATAAGACCGGATAAGACAGAGACTCCCCAGCAGGGGGACGACGAAAGCGAGGAGATGGATACTCCAGACCGTCAAACTGTCTGCTGACGATTTTGAATATGGAAGAATCGAAGCCGTGACCAGGTAGATGAGGCTTGAGAAGATGATCAGCCATCCGCCAAATTTGTTCACCGAATACCATACCCGGTCGTCAGACAGCGTCTTTTTCATTCGTATCCCGTAGAAGCGGTTCCTCGGTACCATCCCCAGCACAAGGGGGACAGAGGTGAGCACGAAGATGACCGCAGGGATCAGAAAAGGGATACTCGCAGTATCTAATGCGTGAGTCATCTGCATCGGGTTATATACTTGAATTCGTTATGTGTTGGCCCTATTTCTTAATGGTTATCGGCTTATCAGGTGTGCCGGCGTAGAAAACCACTAATTCCGCAGTTTCATTTCCGTCATTCCTTCCGTAATGCCATTTATTGACAACCTCGACAATTGATTCTCCGGCTTTCAGATGTAATGCCCTATTGTCTTCGGTAATTACGGTGAGCTCTCCACTCAGTAATACACCTGCATTTATTACCGGATGTTTATGCAGAGGCAATTGCGCTCCCGGCGGGATTTTGATTCTGAGAATTGTTATCTCGGGCGTACCTCCCGGACAGTCCGGCAGACGGCTCCCATCCCAGCTTAAACTTGTCTTTGCCAATACATCAGTCTGGACAGCGTTTAGCTCTTTGGCGAAGGAGTAACTTGATAACAACAATGCAAAACATATAGCGCAAATCAGTTTTTTCATTATACAGTCCTTTCTTTTGCATACAACGTCAAAACTAATAGCTGTGGGTGACTCCGCGGATATCAGAGATACCTGAATCTCGCAATGGACCTGGATACCACAAAAACCCTCAGATTGTTAGAGTCAGGATCTACCGGCGTGACGAAGAAGCCCATGCGGTTCGGGTCATAACCCAATGTCACGCCGACAAGCACCTCGCCGTCGGAAAAGATCACCTCCACCCTGCGTCCGGACGCTTGTGGCCCTCCGCCAAACGCTTTCTTCTCGTTGTAGGGCGGGTTGCCGGCGAAGTCCTTCACGAAGAAAATTGCCTTCAGCTCCGGCACGGATATCTCGACGCCCATGTCCGAAGGCTTGCTATCCGCCGGGCGGAGATGAAAAACCGGCTTGTTCGGAAAGAAATCATTCGTGAACCCTTTGATGATTCGTCCATTGAGATACCGAATAACGACCTTCACAGTTTCCATTCGCTCTCTCCTAATTAATAGAATTGCGTCCCCTCAAATACGCCGAAATGGGGTCAGGTCTTGCAATATCGGTTTTCATTTGTCTACCAAGCTCACAGCTTTGCTCACGGTAGTATAATGAATTCCGAGATAGTCGGCAATCTCTTTCAGAGTGTATCCGCGCTTCACATTGGCCTGGTACATCATCATCTTGAGTTTCCGCTTGTCTTTCCCTGCGAAAAGAGCCGATAATGCAGGCCGGCCGAGGTACCGCTGAGCCCTTGGGATTTCACGTATCGACTCTTTGTCCGTAAGCAGTCCTTTGAACTTTTCGACGATGCCCTCTTTTCCAAGGAGAATTTGGCCTTTGAGGTCCTTCCATGGGGTCTCCCCCTTTAGTCCTGCAGCAATAAATTCTTTATAGCGGCGCACGGCATGTCCTTTCCTATCGCCAAACTGCCCCAGCACCCAATCAATCGTCAGGAAAGGAACAGTCTTGCTCATTCCGGCCGTTGCCCTATAGCTGCTCCATCCCCAGTCCTCTGCTTTTTCTACGGTCCCGGCCCGAACGGGATTCAATACAACATACCGGCAGAGTTCCAGCAGATAGCTTTCTTTTTCTATCAATATCGCCTTGAATCTCCCCTGAAAAATATGGCCCACCCTGTTGTGCCGTCTATTGTAAGCCTGAGTGTATATTCCGTTGAGTTGTCTCATCCCCCTCGACAGATTTCCCTCGGGGGTCTCTATAAGCAGGTGATAATGATTGTCCATCAGGCAGTATGCATGACAGAGCCAGTTGTATCTTTTTACCACGCCCCTAAGGATTTCAATGAAGGTCTCCCTGTCAGCGTCGTTTTTATATATCCTCTTTCGGGCATTCCCCCTCGCGGTAACATGATGGACCGCTCCCGGATATTCTATCCTCAACGGTCGAGCCATATGCAATATTAGCAGATCAAAACTGATATATCAAGACCTGACCCCAATGAACCTTCGTTTGAACCATGTCGGCTGGATGGGGTTGTTAACTGTCTTCATTTTTTAAACAATTATCCGCTTTGTCATTGC
>JAJYLU010000094.1 GCA_021787505.1 Nitrospirota bacterium
CCCAAGACTCGCGGGCACCTGCTTCTTCTTCGCGAGCGAACCGGCGATTGCCAGCACGGGGATGATCACCCAGAACCTGCCGAAGAACATGGCGATGCCGAGGGCCGTATTGTAGAAAACCGTATTGCCGCTCAGGCCTGCAAAGGCGCTGCCGTTGTTGTTCGCAGCCGATGAAAAGGCGTAGAGGATTTCAGAAAACCCGTGCGGTCCGGGATTGGCGACCCCGGCGACTCCGGCCTTCGCAGAAACGCCGATCGCCGTGCCGATCTTCACCAGCGCATTGACTATGAGTATCACGAGCGAGGCCATCTTCATCTCGAACATCTCGATCTTCTTGCCGAGATACTCGGGGGTGCGGCCTACCATGAGTCCCGCCACGAAGACAGTGATAATCGCGAAGATCAGCATTCCGTAGAGACCTGATCCGACTCCGCCGAAAATGATCTCTCCCAACTGGATCAGCAACATCGGAAAGAGCCCTCCAAGGGGAGTGAAAGAGTCGTGCATGGAATTGACGGAACCGTTTGACGCGGCCGTGGTCGCCGTAGCCCAGATCGCGGAATTCGCGATCCCGAAGCGGGCTTCCTTTCCTTCCATGTTGCCGCCCGGCTGCAGGACGCTCGCAGTCTGGTCGATGCCCATGGCCGCAAGGCGCGGGCTACCGTGCTGCTCGCTCCATGTACAAAGGGCCGTGAAGGCGATAAGGACCAGGAGCATCGCGGCGAACAAAGCCCGTCCCTGCCTCATATCGCCGATCATTCTCCCAAATGTGGCGCAAAGCGCCGCCGGTATCAGCAGTATCGCCAGGACCTCGAGGAAATTCGACAAAGGGGTCGGGTTCTCGAACGGATGGGCCGAGTTTACATTGAAAAACCCGCCGCCGTTTGTCCCGAGCTGCTTGATCGCAATCTGGGAAGCCGCGGGGCCCATAGGGATGACCTGCTCCTTTATTTCAGCTTTTTCCGTTACCGGATTGCCGCTTGCGTCCCTGATAGGATTGCCCCTCTCGTCGAGCTTCGCGGTATTGTAAGTGATGGCCTCAGTGAGCGTAACGCTTTTGTATCCGCTGAAGCTCTGCACAACGCCCTGAGAGACCAGAAGCAACGAATAGATAACCGAAAGCGGTATCAGTATGTAAAGCGCGCTGCGGGTAAGATCGACCCAGAAATTGCCGATTGTTTTTGCGGAGTGTCTTTTGAACCCGCGGATCACGGCGACCAGCACCGCCATGCCTGCAGATGCCGAGACAAAGTTCTGCACCGTCAGCCCCGCCATCTGAGTCAGGTAGCTCATTGTGGTCTCGCCGCCGTAATCCTGCCAGTTCGTATTAGTGACGAAGCTTACGGAGGTATTGAAGGCTAGGTCCGGCGAGAGCGCCGGAAACTTCTGCGGATTCAGGGGCAGAACGCCCTGAAGCCGCTGAAACAGGTAAAGCAGAAGCAGTCCCGCTGCGCTGAAGATGAGCACCGCCACAGCATATTGTTTCCAGTCCATTTCCTCATCCGGGTGGATGCCGCAAAGCCTGTAGAAAATGCGCTCGACAGGGCCGATGATGCGTACCGGCAAAAACTGTTCACCCTCGTAGACCATCGCCATATAGATCCCAAGGGGTTTTGCGAGGAGCAGCAGTGTCCCGAAATACAGGACAATCTGGAATAAGTCGTTTCCGGTCATGAGAATATCTCCGGTTTCAAAAGGGCCACAAGCAGATAGACCAGAAGACCGATTGCCACGATACCGCCGATCCAATAAAAAATGTTCATTTCCCCGGCCCCTTTTCGATGCGTTCGATTAGCTTCAGAAAGAGCCATGAGACCCCGAACAGTGCCGCGAAGATGCCGATAAAGATTATGTCCATAAAGCCCCCTTCTTTTTATAGCGTATCAGGAAATCCCATAAAGTGAGTGCAAAAAAATGGGCGGAAGATATAAAGATTTCGCAAAAATTATCGACTTTCCGGCATTTCTGCAGTAAGGGGAAGCGGCTGAACTGCACCGCGCAAAAGAGGGAGTTGAAGTGTTGGCCAGCAAGGGTTTTTATTATCGCGGCCCGAAGAGGGACTGCGCCATCGGTGTGTTTACTTTGTATTCGCGAATGTGTGTCTCCGCGATCCTCTCGCCCCCTGCGAAGTTGGTGATTCTGTAAGGCAGATATATCCCGTCTACTTTCCTGAATTCCGAAAAGACAGCTGACAACGCCATCGTCCCGCCGCCCATCGAGAAGTCCCCCGAGACCTTCACGATATAAAAAGTCTTCGTGTCTATATAGATCTTCATCGACGGACCTTCCTTGTCGATTAGTCCCAGGACCTCCGCCTCTTTGCCGTCTACCTTTCCTCTTCCTTTATAGGTGACACGATAGTCGCTATGCAGGAGCCCGTACAGAAGGTCAAGCTGTTTATACTGATACACCATCGCAAGATACCGGTCGCCAGTGACCTCCGAGCCGCCTTCGTAGCCCTTAGTTCCGTTTAATATCCTGTGTTCGGAGGAATTGGGATAATCGATGTCCACGCGCAGCCTTCTGCCCCTCTCGAAATAGTGGACGTACGTGCCTTCCTCGCCGAAGGCGAATGCGGCGATCCTGCCTTTGGCATAGATGCTCTTCACTTTATTCAGGGCCTCCCTGCCCTCGTATGCCTTCACCACCTTCTCTATGATGCGGCGCACCCTTTCGTCTTCCTGCTGAGGACCTTCCGCCCGGAGCAAGGCCGGCCTGACCATGAGGAGGATGACAGCCCACAGGATGAAAAAAGAAACGGGCGGGATCCTCATTTTTGGAGCAAGGCCTGTTTTCCGTAACATACTGAAAACGTAGCAGGGGATGGGAGATATGTCAATTCGCGCCGGAGATCTAAGTCATCGGAGGTAGTGAAAGTAGGTTATTGCAAAATCGATGGGGGTGGAACGTAATCTATCAGGTATTTTTGTTGCACATGCGCGCAAGAAGAATCACACGAAGAATCACTTTTTAGCTAGGAACTTCGTCACTTCAGAGGAGGGAACCGGCCGGCTCACAAAATACCCCTGCATCTCATCGCACCCGCACCCATGCAAGAAAGTCAACTGCTCCTCGTTTTCGACCCCTTCCGCAACAACGCGTAAATCAAGACTGTGCGCTATTCCCACTATCGCCTTAATGATGGCCTCATCCCGGGTCGCCTTGCCGATATTCACTACGAAGGAGCGGTCTATTTTAAGGTAATCAAGAGGGATCATCCGCAAATAATTAAGAGAAGAATAACCTGTTCCAAAGTCATCCATTGAGATAATCACTCCCATTTCTTTGAGCATGCCCAAAACCCTCAAGGCCCCGTCGGGATCCCGCATCACTGCGCTCTCGGTGATCTCGAGTTCGAAATACCGCGGATCAAGCCCCGAATCCAGAAGGGCACCCGATACAACCTCTACCAGGTCCTTCTGATCGAATTGCCGGCTCGACAGGTTGACCGACATCACAACCGGCTCATACCCTGCTTTCTGCCATTCCCTGGCCTGCATACACGCATTCTTCAACGTCCACTTCCCGATGTCCATGATAAGCCCCGTTTCCTCGGCAATACCGATAAACTGAGAGGGCAGGATAATCTCCCCGCCGGCAGGTTTCCACCTTAAAAGTGCCTCCATCCCGACAATCTTATCTTGCACAATCAACTTCTTTGGCTGGTAAAACAATGACAGTTCGTCAGATTCAATAGCCTTGTGAAGCTTGTGCTCCATAGTGAGGACCTCGAGCGCAGCAAAGTTCATCACCGGAGAATAGTATTGATAATTGTTCCTGCCCGTGGACTTCGCGTGATACATCGCCACGTCGGCGTTTTTGAGCATATCCTGAACGCTTGTGCCATCATGAGGACAAATCGCGATCCCGATACTCGCCGTGATGAAAATCTCCCGCCCGTCGATCACAAACACCTCCGACAAATCCTTCTGAATACGCGCAGCCACCTTCCCCGCATCCTCAGTATGCGCAAGGTTGTGAAGCAACACGGTAAACTCGTCCCCTCCCAGCCGGGACAGCACACCTGATTCTTCACTGTCATCGCTTCGGGCTATGTAATCGGAGCTTCTTGTGGAAACAAGCAACCTCTGCGTGACTGAACGAAGGAGGTGATCTCCTACCTCATGCCCGAGAGAATCATTAATGCGTTTGAAATAGTCCAGGTCGATGAACAAAAGCCCCAGCGCCCCATTCTTCTCCCGAGCGGCATTTTTTATTGCCTGCCCCAAAACCTCCTTGAACAGTGCCCGGTTAGGCAAACCCGTAAGGCTGTCGTAATACGCAAGCACCCGAAATTGCTTCTCAGCCTCCTTGCGACTTTTCAACTCCTGTTTGAGCGCACTGATCTGCCATACTAAGCTTATCGCCGGGGCTGCAACGAGAACGGCTACGAGCAGGGCATCACCGAACCCCACGATCAGCACTTCGCGGGAAATATGTCCCCAGAGCAGGTAACTCTGGAGCATTGAGAACACCAAGGTGAACAGCTCCGACAAGACTACCGAAAGCCACAGCAGGTGCCACGGATTGGTAGCCACCAATCTGTTAAGGACCCGGTCCATTATAGCCATTCTTATTCCTCAGCCGTCATTTTGAATGCTCTTCCTCGCAAAGCTCAAATTATTTTCACGCTCACGGTATGTGATTATGTGTGTCTATTTTATATATTTGCGCCTCTATTTTATATATAATATAGCAGTTCAAAGAGAGAAGAAAGCCTTGGAGTAAGATATATAAGACAGGGGGGGAACTCACATGGAAAAAAGAAACACAAGGAGGATACCCCTAAACAGGGGAGTGACCCTGAACAGAAACGGAACTACGTACAAAGGTTTTCTCCTCAGCATTTCTGAAAACGGCCTCCAGCTCATTGTTCCGCAGGCTAATGGGCTCCGCACAAACCACCAGGCACAACCCTTCACGCTCACCCTGCCGATCTCCTCATCCAAAACCCTCGACATACCATGCAGGGAAATCTGGCACGATGGCGACATCATGGGGGTCCGCATACAAGATCCTTCAGCAGAGTACAAGGCATTTTACAGGAAGTCATTCTTTAAAGTCAAAAAAGAGATATCCCACGACTCTATCGCCGTGATAGGCATGGGCTGTCACTATCCCGGCGCAGCGACACTCAAGACCTTCTGGGAAAATATCCTCGCGCGCAGGCGCGAGTTCCGCAAACTCCCTTGCCAGCGTTTGCCGCTATCGGACTATTACGATGCCGACCCGGCTGCTGTGGACAAGACATACGGCGACCGCGCCGCCGTCATAGACGGCTTCACCTTCGACTGGATAAAAAGAGGAATACCCAAGACGGTAGTCGATTCCTCCGATATAGTCCACTGGCTTGCTCTCGAAGTCGCCCTCCGGGCGCTCGAAGACGCCGGATATACCCGCCAGAGCACTCCATGCGACCGAACGGGCGTCATACTTGGCAACACGCTCACGGGGGAGTACAGCCGTTCGCAGAATATGCGCCTGCGTTGGCCTTACGTCGGCAAGATCCTGAAGGCCGCGGCCACTGAGAAGGGGCTGTCGCCGGACCTCACGGAGGACCTTCTCCAGACAATGGAGGAGTATTACAAGTCTGCCTTCGCCCCCATAACCGAAGACACCCTCGCCGGCAGCCTCTCAAATACGATCGCCGGAAGAATCTGCAACTTCCTGGACCTGCATGGAGGAGGATACACGGTTGACGGCGCCTGCTCATCATCTCTGATCGCGGTGGCCACGGCCGCGACAGCACTCTCAAACGGCACGCTGGACCTGGCCGTCGCGGGCGGTATAGATATCAGCCTCGACACCTTTGAACTCGTGGGATTCTCGAAGACGAACGCGCTTACGCGGGGAGATATGAGAGTGTACGACCGGGGAGCAAGCGGTTTCATACCAGGCGAGGGCGCCGGATTTGTCGTCCTTAAAAGACTCCAGGACGCCCGCACTCATGGGAATTATGTTTACGCCGTACTTCGCGGATGGGGCATATCCTCGGACGGAAAAGGCAGCCTTACCGCCCCTAAGGCCCAAGCCCAGGCCCTCGCAATAAGACGCGCTTACGGCAAGGCAGGCTATGACCTTTCCAGCGTGGACTTTATTGAGGGGCACGGCACCGGAACGGCCGCCGGCGACAGGGCAGAAGTCGAAGGAATCGCAATGGTTATGGAATCCAGCAGTCCCCCTGACGGACTTCGCTACTGCGGTATAACGTCCCTCAAATCTCTGATCGGCCACACAAAGGCCGCTTCGGGCATAGGCGGCTTCATTAAGGCGGTTCTCGCTGTGAACAGACGCGTAATCCCTCCCACCGCGGGATGCTCGGAACCAAACGCCGTGTTTCATGATAAAGCAAAAGCCCTTTATCCGGTGCTGCACGGCGAAATTCACGACGCCGAAAAAATAATGAGGGCCGGGGTCTCCGGAATGGGATTCGGAGGCATAAACTGCCATGTGGTAATCGAGTCCGACGGACCGCCCGCAGCCGCAATCGATACATCAATAGGCGAACGCGAACTCATCGCTTCCTACCAGGAGACCGAGATCTTTGCTGTCTCTGGCCCAAACCAGCAGGCTATGATAGGAAAAATACGCGAACTTGAAAAGCTCGCCTACGGTATAAGCGCATCCGAACTCACCGATCTTTCAGCCGACCTCATGCAAAATGTCGACCCGGCCCATCATTTCCGCATTGGCATAGTGGCCCATTCGCCGGAAAACCTTATCGACTGTCTTGGCCGCGCGAACGAGATCCTCGCTGCCCGCGAAATCGCAAACGAAACCGTTGAAGTCAGCCCGCAGCAGGATATCTGGGTCGGCCACGGCAAAGAAGCGCCGCGAATCGGCTTTCTCTTCCCGGGTCAGGGATCCCAGCAGCTTAACATGGGCAATACGCTGACGGGCCGGCAAGTATGGGCAAGAGACCTTGTTGCCCAGGCAGACCATTACCTCGCGGAACAAGGATACAGGAAAATCATCGAACCCATGTTTCGGCCG
>JAJYLU010000095.1 GCA_021787505.1 Nitrospirota bacterium
CGATCTCAGGCTTTGGATAAGGCGGTAGATGCCGCCTACGGCAAGAAGACCTTTGCATCCGACGCCGAGCGGGTGGCGTTTCTCTTTGAGCTCTACCACAAATACACCAGTCTCCTGCCGACGCCGGAGAAATCAAAGCGGAAAAGGAAGAAGAGTTAAGAATAACAACTAACTGCTCAGGACAGAGGCTGTATCTGGTTGCGGCAACGGTGCGGTTTGAGAATCAGCTTCTCGGCGGATCAAAGAAGCGGGGAACATATAGTTTCCGCCGAAAAGGGGATGTTGTAAGGGTTAAGAGATAAGAAACACAAACTATTTAGGAGGGTTTTTCCATGAAAAGAGAGATCATTGTGAGACTTCACGCCAATTTTGAAGAGATAGTTCAAATTGAAACAGAGACTGGCGCAGAATTTTGGTTAGCGCGAGACCTCCAACCGCTGCTTGGTTATGCAAGATGGGAAAATTTCATTAAAGTAATTGAAAAGGCAAAAATGTCTTGCAAAACCGCTGGTTATGATGTCGCTGACCATTTTCTTGACGTCACGAAAAAGGTTGCTGTCGGTTCCGGTGCTCAGCGGCCGATCGATGACATCGCCCTTGATCGCTATGCCTGTTATCTTATAGCCCAAAAAGGAGACCCCTCAAAAGATGAAATAGCTTTTGCGCAGACTTATTTTGCGGTGCAGACCCGTAAACAAGAAATTGGGAAGGTGCACTTCAGCGCATCGCGGAAGCCCTTGAACTGGCGGATTCTTTTTTTAATGGGCTTGCATTGGGGGGAATCGGCTCGGGGAATCTCCCGGAGGAACTGAAAGGGGACGCGGGGCAGATGGAGCGGGTATCGGCCCTTTTATATGCTGAGGCCTTGTTCACTGAAGCGAGAAACATTGACCCTCGATAACCTCAAATCAGACCTTCAAAGCCTTGCCGATCCTGAAAAGGCACGGATTCTCTCCCGTTTTTTCAAGACCGGTAAGGGGCAGTACGGCGAGGGAGATGTGTTTCTTGGGATTGTAGTCCCGAAGCAGCGGGCGGTCGCAAAGAAATACTTGGAGCTTTCCATGAGCGATATCCGTAAACTCCTTTCGAGCGAGATCCACGAGCACAGGCTTGTTGCCTTGCTCATCCTCGTAAACAAATATAAAAAAGCGGACCGGGAAGGCAAGGGAGAGATCGCCGGTTTTTACCTGGAACATACAAAGCATATAAATAACTGGGACCTCGTCGACCTATCGGCGCCGAATATTCCCGGAGATTATCTTCTCGATAAGGACCGGTCGGTGCTTTACAGGCTTGCGAGATCAGGAAATCTCTGGGAAAGAAGGATCTCGGTCATGTCCACTCTTGCATTTATACGGAAAAACGATTTTGCCGACACACTTCTCGTCTCGGAAATCCTTCTTCGCGATGATCACGACCTGATCCATAAGGCGGTAGGATGGATGCTGCGCGAGGTCGGCAAAAGAAATCTGCAAACTGAAGAAGATTTTTTGAGAAAACATTACCGACGGATGCCGAGGACGATGCTCAGATATGCGATAGAGAGGTTTGAAGAAAAGAAGCGCCGCTTTTTTCTCGGAAAGTAGCGTTTTTCAGCATAACCGACTCCATCTATACCGTCTTTATCCCGCAGCAGTTCTCTTCATCACTTCCCTTGCAATCGAGCCTAGAGGCAGGATTTTGTCGACACCGCCCTGTTTGATCGCTTCGTGAGGCATACCAAAGACAACCGACGTTTCTTCATCCTGGGCGATCGTGTGGGCGCCTGCATCGTGCATCTCTCGCATACCCTTTGCCCCGTCGTCTCCCATGCCGGTCATGATGATCCCCACGGCGTTTTTCCCGGCATATCGCGCGGCAGACCTGAAGAGCACATCGACCGAAGGTCTGTGCCTGCAGACGAATGGGCCGTCTTTTACCTCAACGTAGTATCGGGAGCCGCTCCGCTTCAAGAGCGTATGCCGGTTGCCCGGCGCGATCAGCGCCCGTCCGGTGATGACAGTATCGTCGTTTTCGGCCTCCTTTATCGTGATTTTGCAGAGGCCGTCGAGCCGTTTCGCAAAGGCCGCCGTGAAATGTTCAGGCATGTGCTGGACGATCACGATGCCGGGGGCGTCGAGCGGCAGTTCCATGAGGAATTCCCTGAGCGCCTCGGTCCCTCCGGTGGATGCGCCGACAACCACTACCTGTTCGGTCGTCTGGACCATCGCCTTGTTTGCGGGCTTCGGGATAATGACGTCCGCCGGGAGCTTCGGAGCTACCGCGAAGGGGCGGGCAGGGACCGGCTTTACTTTCGCCATCGCCGCGGCCTTTACCGCGTCGCAGATGCGCACCCTCGACTCTTCGAGAAACTGCTTGGCGCCGATCCTTGGCTTGAGTATTATTTCGACCGCCCCATATTCGAGCGCCTTCAGGGTGGTTTCAGCGCCTGCCTGGGTCAAACTGGAGCAGATTACGACCGGGACAGGGTGCTGACTCATAATTTTATGGAGAAAGGTGATCCCGTCCATCCTCGGCATCTCGACGTCTAGCAGGACCACGTCCGGGACTTCCTTCCCCATTTTTTCGGCGGCGATGAACGGGTCCGCCGCGGTCGCCATCACTTCCAGTGCCGGGTCCGACGCGAGGATCTCAGAGAGCGTCTTGCGTACAACGGAGGAGTCGTCGACTATAAGGACTCTGATCTTTTCTCTCATGCGCCTCTTTTCTTGAATGTTACTCCGCGAATCCCCTGGTTCTGACGCAAGTTCGGAAGACGCTTCAGAAAGACGTCCCCGGTTTCCGTATGGAAGATCAGCTTCCTGCCGAAGGAATCCCCCACGTCGGCCGCCACGATATGGAGATTTTTCCCCCGGATCGTCTCGAGGGCGGTCCTGACATTCATCGTCCCAATGGTGTTCTCCTGCATGGAGGCGAGGGTGTCGGCACCGCCGAAGATCTTGATCTCGATTTCGTCTTCGGCGATTCCGTAGTCCCGAAACTTCTTCAGCATGAATTTTATTGCGCAGTCGGTATACTTGAACGTGTCGTCACAGTACTTTCTGCAGCCTTTCTTCTTCCGACAAACGGGCAGCGTGGCGTGGCAGATCGCGCCGATGCGGAGCCTCTTGTTGAAGAGGGTGACCGAGACACACGAACCGAGAACGGTCACCACCTTAGCCGGTTTTTCGCCGATGTAGAATTCACCCGGTTTCAGGTAAACGGTATGCAGATGGGAGGACTGGACGTGCGTCGTCATAACGGTTTTCTGTACACCATGGAACCGACCGAGGCAAGCGGTATGCTCAGGCTGCTGAGCGTCTCGGAGTGGCCCATAAAGAGATATCCCCCGGGCTTCAGATGACGGTATATCGTCTGCAGGACCTTCTGCTGCGTCGGCCTGTCGAAGTAGATTATGACGTTTCTGCAGAATATGATATCGAAGGAGCTGTCGATACCGAAGTTGCTGTCCATGAAATTGAGCCGCCTGAATTCGACGCAGGACCTGAGCTCCGGCACTACCCTGACCAGCCCTCTTTCCCTTTCTTTGCTTCTCATAAGGAATTTCTTTTTCATCGACGCCGGCATCAGGCCGACCCGCTCTTCCTTGTAGACCGCCCGGAAGGCCTTCTCGAGGACCCTCGTCGAGATGTCGGTGGCAAGTATGGAAAAGCGGAACCCCGGTTGCGATTGGGCGTATTCAGTCAGCACCATTGCGAGCGTGTAAGGCTCCTCTCCGGTGGAGCATCCCGCCGACCAGATCGAGAGGCCTTGTCGCATCCCTGCCCCGTGGATACGGAAAAGCTCGGGAATGGCATGTTGGGTCAGATAATCGAAGTGCTTAGGCTCGCGGAAGAAATCGGTCTTGTTCGTGGTCACCACGTCGATCATATGCAGCTTCTCCTGCTCCAGTCCCTCCGGACTGAACAGGAAATTGCAGTATTCGCCGAAAGATTCGATGCCGAGAGCCCGAAGTCTTTTCCGCAGCCTCGCCTCGAGCATGATCCTCTTCTGTTCGGACAACTTTATCCCGCATTCGGCCCTGATGAAGGCGCTCAGCCGATCGAAATCATTTCTTGACAGGGCCGCCGACATGATCCGGCTGTTCACATTTGTCATTACCTGCTCCATTTTTCGTTTGGCCCAGCCCCGCCGGTGTTTCGGGCCGGCGAGGCCGGGCAATGGACGTGTGCTATGTGCCGGAGGGTCCTTCGCCGCCGGGGGCAGGTATGTCGCCTGCATCCCGCACCAGCGACAGCTCATCGATGGAAAAGACCTTGTCGATGTCCAAGATGATGATGAAATTGTCGTCCCGCTTGCCCATTCCCTTGATGAAGTCGGTCCTCAGGCGTGTGCCGATCCTCGGCGCCGGCTCGATCTTGTCCGGTTCGAGATCGATCACTTCCTGGACCGAATCTGCAAGGGCTCCGAGCACGGTGGTATCGCCGTCGAGCGATATCTCGACGATGATAATGCAGGTGTTTACCGTATTTTCGGTCTTCGTCATCCCGAATTTCAGCCTCATGTCCACAACGGGAACGACGTTCCCACGGAGATTGATCACCCCCCTCATGAAATCAGGCGTGCGCGGGACCTTGGTGATTGCGGTAAAATCGAGCACCTCTCTCACCTTGGATATCTCGATCGCGAAGACCTCGTCCCCCAGCTTGAAGGTCAGGTACTGCGTTGTTTCGGTAATCGATGATACACTCATGCCATCACCCCCTAAAACCGCTCGAATTCGTCGTCTTCGGCGTCCCCGCCTCCGTTGCCCATATCGAGCGCAACACCGGCCTTCCTGCCAGGCGTTTCGGCTTTCGCCGCTGCAACATGCGTCTTTTTCATTCCCTCGTGACCGATATGCGCCACCTTAGCCCTGTAGGAGACCCTTTCCGCAGCAATCCGCTTCCTGCCGTTGCCTCCCACCTTGAAGAACTCGATCACGCTCTGGAGATGTTCCGCCTGAGAGGCAAGCTCCTCTGCCGTGGAGGACATCTCTTCGGCGGCGCCTGCGTTCTGCTGCACCACCTGGTCGAGCTGCTGGACAGCCTTGTTGATCTGGTCTGCCCCGCTGTTCTGTTCGGAGCTTGCAGCGTTGATCTCCTGGACGAGTTCAGCAGTCTTCTGAATATCCGGCACGAGTTTGTCGAGCATCTGGCCGGCCATTTCTGCAACCTGCACGCTCGAGGCCGAGAGTTTGCTGATCTCGGCGGCGGCAGCCTGGCTCCGCTCGGCCAGCTTTCTCACTTCAGAGGCGACGACGGCGAAGCCCTTGCCGTGTTCGCCTGCGCGGGCCGCCTCAATCGCCGCGTTCAGCGCGAGAAGGTTTGTCTGCCTTGCGATCTCTTCAATGATCGATATCTTCCCGGCGATGTCTTTCATCGCCGTCACCGTCTCGCCTACCGCCTTGCCGCTTTCCTTTGCGTCATTGGCGGATTTGAGCGCGATCTTTTCGGTCTGCTGGGCGTTGTCCGCGTTCTGGCGGATGTTCGAGACCATCTCCTCCATCGAGGAAGAGACCTCTTCGACCGAGCTGGCCTGCTCGGATGCGCCCTGAGACATCTCCTCCGAGCCCGAACTCATCTGTTGGCTCCCCGATGCGACATTGTCCGAGGCGGTCTTGACGTCCGCCACAATCTCTTTGAGCTTCTCGACCATATTTTTCATCGAATCGAGAAGCAGTCCTGTTTCATCTTTGCTCTGCACGTCGATGCTGATGGTAAGATCGCCTTCCGCAAGTTTGTTCGCCACCCCGACGCCGACGGCGAGCGGTGAGGTGATGCCCCGGATCACGAACACCGAAATCAAGAGACCGAGAATGGTGCCGACTATGATGATAAAGATAGAGCTGAAGAGGGTCGCCTTGTATTTCTCTGCGGCGGTTTTCATTATTCCGGCAAAGGCATCTTGTTCTTCCTTCTGCACTGATACGGCGATGGAATCGGCGAGGTCCGTAGGGCCGCGGTCCATGCCCTTCACCATGTCATCCACGACATGGGCGCTCTGTATGTCTCCCGACCCGTAGTGACTCAGAGCATTGCGGTACTTGGCACCCATCTCGCCATGAGATTTCATGAACTCATCCACCTTGGCAGTGTCGAGATTCAATTTCCCCATCACTGTTTTTAGTTCTTTGGCCGAATTCTGCACTTCGACTTCCTGGTTTTTGAAGTTCTCTTGATACTTTGCAAAATCCGCCGCCTTGTAGCCCCTCAGCAAGGTGTCCTTCCATTCCTGGACCTGCCTCTTGAAGTGAAGTTCGATGTCATCGGCGCTGCGGACGGCCTGGGTATAAGCTTCGGCCGCAGCCATGTTCGTGACCATCATCCGGTTTGTTCTCGAAATATCGCTCAAAAGATATATGCCGACCCCGATTAGTATGGCAGACATAAAACCTGCCATCAGCAACAACTTTGTCCCTATTTTCAAGTTCTTCAACATATGCCCCTCTTTCTTTTAAGATATTACGTTTGAAAAAGCCAGCCCCGTTACACCCTCACTGTATTGCCTGTTCGCTCACCTCCCCTTCTTCTGCGATTCGTATCAGTTTTGGGACGTCCAGGATCAGGGCGACCGTTCCGTCGCCGAGGATCGTGGCGCCTGATATCCCTTCCACGCCTTTATAGACCCTGCCGAGGGTCTTGATCACTGTCTGGTTTTCCCCGATGACGGTGTCCACCACGAACCCGACCCTCGCGGTTTCGTTCCTGACGATCACAATCTGTTCGATCTCAGGCGGGGTCCCGTTGATTGCGAACTGCTCCCGCAGCCGAATGTAGGGAACGATCCGGCCCCGCACGTTGGCGATATGCCTCCCATGGGAATCGCCTCCGATCAGTTCAACGCATTCTTCCACCGCCGAAAGCGGAAGGACGAAATGCTCCTCTCCTATCCGTATGAGGAGCCCTTCGATGATGGCGAGGGTCAGCGGCAGGCTCAGGATGATGACGGTCCCCTTTCCTTTTTCG
>JAJYLU010000096.1 GCA_021787505.1 Nitrospirota bacterium
TGTCGTCGACGACATGGTGAGGGGTATGGACCGCGAGCCCACGGAGCTTGTCGATTCCATCGCTGTATCGATGCAGAAGCAGGAGGAAGAGGCGTTTGCGGGCATTATGAAAGCCGCCTCCGACAAGTATGCGACGATACGCATCAGCTCGATCTTCATTATCGCGGTGGGCACAGTGCTCGGCCTCGTGATTTCCCTTATGTTCATCAGGAGTATAACCGCGCCCCTCAATCAGGCGGTGGCAGTGTCCAACGGCTTGTCGCAAGGCAACCTGAATATGGACATCTATGTAAAGAGCAGCGATGAGACCGGCCAGCTCCTCCAGGCCATGAAGAACATGATGGATAAGCTGAGAGAAATCGTGGCCGACGTAAAAGCGGCGTCGGAGAATGTCGCATCGGGAAGCCAGCAGCTGAGCTCCGGCTCTGAAGAGATGTCGCAGGGAGCGTCCGAGCAGGCAAGCTCTGTAGAAGAGGTATCGTCGTCGATGGAGCAGATGGTGTCGAATATACGGCAGAACGCGGACAATGCGCAGCAGACCGAGAAGATAGCGCTGAAATCGGCAGGGGACGCAAGAGAGAGCGGCAAGGCTGTGGCGGAGACGGTGGGAGCTATGAAGGACATCGCAGGCAAGATATCGATCATCGAAGAGATCGCCCGGCAGACGAACCTGTTGGCGCTGAACGCGGCGATAGAGGCGGCGCGGGCAGGCGAGCACGGCAAGGGCTTTGCGGTGGTCGCTTCAGAGGTGAGGAAGCTCGCGGAGCGCAGCCAGGCGGCCGCAGCCGAGATCAGCCAGCTTTCCTCCTCGAGCGTGCAGGTGGCCGAGCGGGCCGGGGAGATGCTGGCGAAACTCGTCCCCGACATCCAGAAGACGGCGGAACTCGTCCAGGAGATCAACGCTGCAAGCGGCGAGCAAAACAGCGGGGCCGAGCAGATAAACAAGGCGATCCAGCAGCTCGATCAGGTTGTGCAGCAAAATGCCGGAGCAGCGGAAGAGATGTCTTCTACGGCTGAAGAGCTGGCGTCCCAGTCGGAGCATCTCCAGAGCACTATCGAGTTCTTCAAGATCGGCGGCAACGGCGGGTCGGGCAGGGTCACGGCGACAGGAAAGGCCCCGAAAGTCCTGCATGCGACACAGTTCGCTCATCTGACCCAGGGAGGTGCCAGACCTCAGAGGAAGTTCACGGCCAAACAGGATGCCGGAAGGCGTGCCGGCGTCGCGTTGGACATGGGCGGTGACGGAGGCAAGGATGCCGAAGACGAAGAATTCGAGAAATTTTAGAAGGGGGATGATATGGGCGTGACTGGAATAGCTGAAACGACGCAATATCTGACGTTCAAGCTTGAGGATGAGGTCTTTGCGCTGGACATATCCAAGGTCCGGGAGGTCCTGGACTTCACGACTGTCACAAAGGTGCCCCGGACGCCGGAGTTCATGCGGGGGGTGATCAACCTTCGCGGAAGCGTGGTGCCTGTTGTGGACATGAGGCTCAAGTTCGGCATGTCGAGGACGGAAAGGACCGTGAACACCTGCATTATCATTGTCGAGGTGACTGTAGACGGAGAAAGACTCGTGCTCGGGACACTCGCTGATTCGGTTCAGGAGGTCCTGGACCTCGGTCCTGACCATATCGAGCCGGCCCCGAGGATAGGGACCCGTTTGAAGACCGAGTTCATAAAGGGGATGGGGAAAAGGGGCGCGGATTTCATAATCATCCTTGATATCGACAAGATATTCTCTGCCGAGGAGCTCACCCTCGTCCAGGATGTGAGGGAAAACGCGCCTTCCGCAGAAAAGGATAACTAAAGGCAGATACTTCATTTGGACGAACCGGAGGCGGACACGCCTCAAAACCTTTTATAACGCGGTTTGATTAAGATGCCCGGTCAGACAGACTTGATGAACTCCGCGCTGTGCGAAAGGGATTTCCTTCGCCTGAGCAGTCTCATCCACGACGAATGCGGGATCAAAATGCCGTCACAGAAGAAGATCATGCTCGAAGCGCGTTTGAGGAAGAGGCTGAGGAAACTCGGCATGCAGTCATTCCGCGAATACTGCGAATATCTTTTTAGCGACGAGGGCATGGGACGCGAGGTGATACATATGGTCGACGTGGTGACAACCAATAAGACCGATTTCTTCAGGGAGCCGAGGCACTTTGACTACCTTACAGGCACTGCCGTTCCCGAGCTGATGAAAACTCTCGGCGCGGGCATAACGAGAGAAATGGAGGTCTGGTCGGCGGGCTGTTCAACCGGAGAAGAGCCTTACACGATAGCGATGGTGCTCAACGAATTCAGGGGCCTGCGGCCTTCCTTCAATTTCCGGATCATCGCTACAGACATCTCGACAAAGGTCCTTGAGATGGCCGTGAGAGGGGTCTACAAGCAGGAAAAGGCAGACATGATACCTCCGGGACTGAAGAAAAAATATCTGCTGAGGAGCAGGGACCGGGAGAGGGGGCTTGTCCGTATAGCGCCGGAACTGAGGTCGCAGGTAGAGTTCCGCAGGGTGAATTTCATGGGCGAGGATTTCGGTGTGCGAAAACCCGTGGATATAATTTTTTGCAGGAACGTCATCATCTATTTCGACAGGCCTGCCCAGGAGCGACTCGTGAAACGTCTGTGCGGCCATCTCGTGCCGGGTGGGTATCTCTTTATGGGACATTCGGAGACGCTGAGCGGACTGCGCGTCCCTCTCCTTTCGACCGGCCCCATGATCTACAGGAAGCCGCTGTGAGGCAGCTCAGGCGCAAGGACATCGAAACGGCATATCTCCATCCCGGCGAGATCTGCATATGCCTGCGTCCGAGGAAGGTGATCACGGTCCTCGGCTCCTGCGTTTCCATAACGATGTTCAACCCGAGATCACAAATGGGCGCGATCTGCCACGGGACATTGCCGCGGTGCCGGTCCGTAAAGGGAGAATGCCTGAAACCGTGCATAGAGGCGTTTAAATTTGTGGACTGCGCAATGCTCCACATGCTCCGCGCGTTCAGGGACCGCGGAATCATGAACAATGAGATCGAGATCAAGGTGTTCGGGGGCGCTGATACGCTGAAGTCAAAGAGCAGCAATGCCATCGGGAGCCAGAACATAAGGACCGCGCTCGATATCATCCGGAAAGAAAAACTCGGGGTTGCGGCCGCGGATGTCGGCGATTCGTTCGGCCGCAAACTCATCTTTCTTACTCATACCGGCGAAGTGTTTCTGAAACGCCTCAGGAACGGCAACGGCCGGCTGTGAGAAGCAGGCCCTTCTAAAATGAACAGAAAGATCAGGGTCCTTGTCGTAGATGATTCCGCGGTGGTCCGCCAGACGCTCTCGGACATTCTTTCATCCGACCCCCGGATAGAGGTCATGGCCACGGCCCCTGACCCCTTTATAGCAGCGGAGAAGATGTGTCGCGAGACGCCCGACGTGATCACACTGGATATAGAAATGCCTCGCATGGACGGCCTCACATTCCTTCACAAGATCATGACCCAGCATCCCGTCCCCGTGGTGGTCTGTTCGGGCCTGGCAGATGCAGGAGCAGAGACCACCCTCAAGGCGCTGGAATACGGGGCCGTGGAGATAATACAGAAACCCAGGCTGGGCGCAAAGCTGTTTCTCGAAGAATCGAAGATACGCATATGCGATGCCGTCAAGGCCGCTTCGGTGGCCAAGGTCAGGTTCGTTCCGGCGATAACGCAGACCCCTCCGAGCTTTCCGGCTGATGTCCTGGTCCCGGGGCTGCATAAGAGCGCGTTGTCGGAAACAACCGAAAAGGTCGTCGTTGTGGGAGCTTCCACAGGCGGGACCGAGGCGCTCAGGGTCCTCCTTCAGGCAATGCCCCTGGACGTACCGGGGACAGTGATTGTTCAGCACATGCCCGAGAATTTCACCGCTGCGTTTGCAAGGCGGCTTGACAGCCTATGCAGAATATCGGTAAGAGAGGCCGGGAACAACGATACGGTGATCAGGGGGAGGGCCTTGATCGCCCCCGGCAACAAGCATACACTCCTGAAGCGAAGCGGTGCGCGGTATTACATTGAGGTGAAAGACGGACCTCTCGTTTGCAGGCATCGCCCCTCTGTGGACGTGCTCTTTCGGTCCGCGGCGAGGTACGCGGGCAAGAACGCCATAGGCGTCATACTTACCGGAATGGGCAGCGACGGATCAAAGGGAATGCTCGATATGAAAAATGCCGGGGCGTATAACATAGCCCAGGACGAGGCCACTTCGGTTGTATTCGGCATGCCCCGTGAAGCAATTAAGGCGGGCGGCGTCGGGAAGATATTGCCTCTCGAAGCTATCGTCCAGGAGGTCATGAGCAGGACAGGAGGATAGCTTCATGAGGACGAGAGGGAATCAGTTCTTCTCCCCCCCGAGCGCCTTCTTTGCTTTCTCGAAAAGGGCGTTCATCTTTTTTGTCTCGACGGCGATTTCACGGAGCATCCCTGAAAGACCTGCATCGCCCGATATCCTCGCCTTCTCCGCCCACTGCAAATAAGTATCGGCGTGCTCCTGGTTATGTTCCATCCAGTGTTCGAGGAGTATTCTCAACCTTTCCATGTCCGTCTTTTCTCCGCTCATCGTCTGCATATCTCCTTTCTGCACAGGGCCTTTACTCATGTCCTCAGGGCCGATCAGCTCGGGGAGATGCTCGTGTTCGTGAATGCCTGAATGGCTGTGCTCATGCACATACCAGGAATGCCTGTGGGCGTGGGTGTGTATTAGGTTGGCCTTCAGAAGCGCCCCGTTGTTTCTCAGGACTTCCCATGGCGTTTCTTCAAGCATGACCCTGTGGTCTTCACCGAGCACGACCGTCCTGTCCGAGATATCCTCGATGATCCCAAGGTCATGGGTGGCGGTAATTATAGTTTTCCCCTTTTTCCTGAGGGCGATTATCAGGTCTATCACTTCCACCTGGCTTCTCGGGTCCAGGCCTGTCGTAGGCTCATCGAGAAGGATTACATCGGGGTTCGTGCTCAGACATGCGCCTATGGCCACTTTCTTCATCTCCCCTCCGCTCAGGTTCCAGGGGCCTCTGTCTTTCAGAGACTCGATGCCCAGAAGTCTCAGGATGTCCGAGGCGCGTTTCTCCACCTCTTCCCCGCGCAATCCGAGTTGTAACGGACCGAAACGCAGCTCGTCCCAGACACTCAAAGAAAAAAGCTGGACCTGCGGGTTCTGGAAAAGGAGCGAAACCTTCCGTCTGAATTCCGTGGAGCCTTTTCCAAGGGGTGAGCCGAAGGCCGTGATCTTCCCCGACTCCGGCGCCAGAAGGCCGTCCAGCAGATAAAGCAGCGTGGACTTGCCGGAGCCGTTGGTCCCGATTATCGTAAGGCTTTCTCCCGCAGTAACGCCCAAGGATACCGCGTCGAGGGCCTTTCTTCCGTCTTTGTAGGTATAGGAAACTTTGTCTACGCCGAAGATTTCCAAACCATGATCCCGCAGAAAAATACCGTGAAAACCAGCCACATAATGTCCCCCATGGAGAGGTGCGACACCTTGAACCCCGGACCTTGAACCCTTGAACTTTCCGTCCTGTATCCTCTCGACTCCATCGACATTGCCAGCTCGGAGCTGAGTTCCATGCTTATGGAGAAAAGAAGACCGATCCTCGAAGCCGCCCATCGCTGTCCGCCTCCCGATGTTACCGGAGCTATCTGCCGCGACTTCAGGCCCATAATAAACTGTTCGGTTTTTCTCACGAGCAGGAAAATGTACCGATAGCTCATCGACACTACGGAATTCAGCGGGCTCGGTACAAAGGAAGCGACCGACCTCATAAAGGTATTCGGCCGCGTAGTCATGATCATGAGAAAAACGAACGAAACGGAAGCCGCCACCCTCAGAAGCAGAGTCATCGCGCTTTTCAGGCCCTGTTCCGTTATCTCTATCTCATGCGGCACGATCAGCGGTCCGATGTTTATTTCTCTTCCAAAACGGAAGAGGACAAGGAGGGGCTTGCCCGGAACTATCAGGTTGAGGACGACCGGCAGAGACAGGCAGAGAGTAATCATCGCCGCGGGCAGCAGTTTTTTTAAAAAAAAAGCCGGAGATATCCGCGAGGCCACGACAAGGGCAAACGACAGCAACACAAAAACAGCAATGCCGCCGATCGATTTCTGCAGACTCAGGGCAACGATAAAGAGGAGGAGAGTGATAATTTTTAGTCTCGGCTCGATCTTTTGAAGAACGCCGTTCTTCATCGAAAGGCCTTCATTGAACATCGAGTCTTCAATGAAGGAAAGGACGTGGCGGAGCGTCTTGTCAATAAACCGCTCGTTTCCCGCTCTCAGGCCGTGCCGCGGGGGCCGGGATGAATTCTCTTGCCGCTCATTACCTGTACTGAGCCACTCCGGCGTCTCCATGATTTCTTATCCCCTGCCGGTTACGTCCAGTTTTATAAAAAGCTCTTTCAGTTGTTTCTGCTCCACCTCTGAAGGCGCTCCGCTCATGAGACAAACGGCCTTCTGGGTCTTTGGAAAGGCTATCACGTCCCTTATTGAAGCGGCCCCGACCATGAGCATCAGGAGCCGGTCAAGACCAAGCGCAATGCCCCCGTGGGGAGGCGCGCCGTATTCAAGGGCCTCGAGCAGGAAGCCGAACTTCTTCCTTGCCTCCTCCTCTCCTATCCCCAGGGTCTCAAACATCTTCCTCTGGACATCTTTTCTGAAAATCCTGATGCTGCCCCCGCCTATCTCGTATCCGTTAAGTACTATGTCGTATGCCTTCGCCTTTATAGAAGAGAGTCTTGAGTCCCGGGTTTTTAGTTCAGGGCCGCCTGAAGAGAAAAGTGTCTCCAGATCCTCATCCACGGGAGACGTGAACGGATGGTGCATCGCCTCGAACCTGCCTTCGTCTTCATCCCATTCAAGGAGAGGGAAATCGATGATCCACGCAAACTTA
>JAJYLU010000097.1 GCA_021787505.1 Nitrospirota bacterium
TAATTGACATTGAGGTACCCACCCAGTCCGTCGGGATGGCGGTTTTCGTAAGAGCCTCTCACCTCCCAAAAGTCCTTGTCCAGCTCGGTATCCCTTATGTGATATGCCCACCAGTTCCCGCTGCTTCCTCCCGGCTCGATAAACCGGTACTCAAGTCCCGTCCCTATTCCACGTTTGCTGAAGCCGTCGAGCACGAGCGTTGCGTCGCGGTTTTCGGCGATCGCCCAGTAAAAGGGAAGGCTGAGCGAGAAACCGCGGGTACTGCTGTTGGCAACAAGCGGCATCAAGAGTCCCGTCTGCCTCTCTTTTATCAGCGAGGCCCATAAATAGGGGGTATAAAACACAGGGAGGTCCTTGATGCGAAAGGTGGTGTCACGCGAAGTAAGACGCTTGTCTACGACTGCGTTGACATCTCTTCCTTTAAAACACCACGCAGGCACCGGCGCGTCGCAGGTGGTAAAGGTTGCATCCGGGCTGAAATAGTAGTCTTCGCCGCGCTTCTCTATCTCTCTCCCCGAGATGTGGTAATTGTACTTCTTGTAAAAAACCTTTGCTCCGACAAGCCTGCCTGTCCTGGCGTCGAGGTTCATCTCTGACCTTTCTGCAGTAATAGAAGTCTCAGGGTCATTGTAAGTCAGGGGGCCGGGGATTACCGCTTCGGAAGTATCTTCATAATATGTGATCTGTCCGGCCCGCAGAACAGCCCCGTTCCTTTCGATCGTGACCGATCCGGTGGCAACATATTTCTTCATCTCCCCGAAATATTCCAGTTTGTCCGCAGTGATGACAGTATAGGCGTCTTCGGCAAAGCAGCTCAGCGTAAAAAGTGAAAGGTGGATAGTGAGAAGTGAAATAAAAAACAGGAAAATGGACAGCTTATTTCGGTTCTTTCCCGTGTTTTCACACTCTCCTTTTACCTTTATCTTTTCACTTTTCACAGTATTTCATTCTCTCAGTCGCGTGAGCACACCTTTGCTTCCCAGGAACTCCTTCGCCTCCCCGATGGTATAGAACGAACCGGTAATCAGGATCAGGTCTCCGGGCTGCCGCAACTCTTCTGCCTGGACAATCGCCTCTGCAACACTCTGAGCGACGATCGACGGATATCCCATCTTTGCGGCCGCCGCGGCCAGTCTTCCGGGAGAGGCCGCCCTGCCATACGCCGGCGCCGCAAAAAGTATTTCGGCCGCCAGCGGCAGGAGGGGCCCCAGTATGCCTTCGATGTCCTTGTCTCCCATGGCCCCGATGACCAGGATAATTCTCCTGTACCGGGCAAGCACGATCTTTTTCAGGTGGTCCGAAAGGGCCAGGGAAGCTTGGGGATTGTGTGCGCCGTCGATGAGAACCGGCGGGTCGTCCTTCACCAACTCGAGTCTTCCCGGCCAGCGGACGAATGTGAGTCCTTTCGCGATATCGAACCGAAGGCCGGGAAATTTCGAGGATATCACCTCGACCGTCTTCAAGGCCAGAGAGGCGTTGACCATCTGGTGGCCGCCCGGGAGCGGCACGCGAAGGTCGCGATAATCCCTGTCGCCGGAATAATTCAAGGTAATCCCGCCGAACGACTCAGCGACCAGCCCGGCAGTAAACTCCTTTCCGAACGTATAGAGCGCGGAGTGCTTCTCCGCAGACTTTGCTGACACCACCTTTATCGCCTCCGCCTCATGGTCAGCGCTCACGACGGGAACGCCCTCTTTTATGATTCCCGCTTTTTCCTTTGCGACCTCGCACAAAGTACGGCCCAGAAAATCACAATGGTCAAGACCGATCCTCGTTATGACCGAGACCTCGGGCGCGATAACGTTCGTTGCATCGAGCCGCCCTCCCAGCCCGGTCTCGACCACCGCCCATTCGACCCCCTTGTTTCTGAAATGGAGAAAGGCCATCGCGGTCACGACCTCGAAGAAAGTCGGGGAAAAATCTTCGATCTTCCCGACTGCCGTCTTTACCTCTTCTGCAAGGGCTATTACCTCATCTTCGCCGGTCTCTTCTCCGTTGATCCTGATCCGTTCCGTAAAGCTAAGAAGATGGGGGGAGGTGAAGAGCCCGGTCCTGACGCCCGAGGTCCGCAGGATCGATTCGATCATCGCGGAGGTCGAGCCCTTTCCGTTCGTTCCCGCTACGTGGACAGACCGGAACGCATGATGGGGATTGCCTAATATAGACATAAGCGTCCGGATATTCTCCAGCCCGAACTTCATTCCTTGCTGCTGAAGGCCGTAGAGGTATCCGATCGCCTGCTGATAACTCATGTGAGCAGTTCTATGATCTTTGCGACGGTTTTCTTGATATCTTTCCTGTCGACTATCTTGTCGATAAACCCGTGTTCGAGAAGAAACTCGGCCCTCTGGAAATCCTCGGGGAGTTGCTGTTTGATCGTCTGCTCGATCACTCCCCGCCCGGCAAAACCTACGAGGCTTTTGGGTTCGGCAAGGATGATATCGCCCAGCATGGCAAAACTCGCCGTGACCCCTCCGAACGTCGGATCGGCGAGAATCGAGATGTACAGCGCCCCGTTGTCCTTTAACCTTCCCACCGCAGCAGAGACCCTTGCCATCTGCATCAGGGAAAAGATACCCTCCTGCATCCTCGCGCCCCCCGAGGAGGCGACCGTGACAAGGGGCCTCCCTCTTTCGAGCGCCGCCTCAGCCGCCCGCACAATCTTCTCCCCTACCACCGAGCCCATGCTGCCGCCGACAAAGGAAAAGTCCATGACCACCAGGATCACGGGATGTCCTTCGACCGTCGCCTCCCCTGAAATCGCTGCGTCCTCGAGGCCGGTCTTCCTCTTGTTCTCCTCGAGTTTCTCGCGGTAGAGGACCTTGTCCCGGAAGGCAAGCGGGTCATTGGACGTGAGCCCGGCGTCCATCTCGATGAAACTGCCTTCGTCCACGAGAAGACCGAGCCTCTCCCTGGCGCTGATCCGGAAGTGGTAATTGCATTTTGGGCATATCTGAAGATTTTTCTCTATCTCCCTCTTATAAATGATCTCCCGGCAACTCTCGCACTTCACCCATAGCCCCTCGGGAATCTTCACTTTCTTGTCTGTTTTTATCTCTTTGCTTTTCTTAAACCATGCCATAATAGCATCCTCACCTTACTAATCGAATCCGCCTTGAAACCGGATCGTCATATTTCATACGTCTTTCCGTCCCTCAGCATCTCTATCCTTTTTACCCGGATCTTTTTTATCTCTTTCCTGATCAGTCCGATATACTGCGGCTTCGCATGCGTGATGAAGACGCGGCCGGGCGGAGTCTTCATCTTCGCAAGATCTGCGGCGAGAAGTCGCGCAGTAAGGTGCCCTGTCTTCAGCGCAAGCGCCTCCATGCTGTTGGGGAATGAGACCTCGACGATGACCGCATCAACCTTCTTCGCAGCACTCCAGATCGCATCAGTCGGTCCGGTATCCCCGCTGTAGAGCAGTCTTCCGCCCGTCTGGTCCTTTACTGTGTAACCGACCGCAGGCACTGTATGGTTCACCCTCGAGGCCTGGACGGTATACCCGCCGATCCTGAAAGATTTTCCAGGGATCACGCTTCTCAGTTTCACCACCGGCTCCCGCGCGGCCGATATTCTAGTAAAGTCCGGCCAGAGCTTGTCGTTCAAAACATTCTCTTTTAGCACAGTCAGCGTCTCCTGCATGCCGAAAAGCATAATACTGTGCCGTTTGTTCTTAATCACGATATTGTCCGCGAGAAACGGGATCGCCCTGATATGATCGAGGTGTGAATGGGTAAGAAGGACATTCTTTATCGCAAACTGTTCTGCTTCGGAAAGACGGGCGCCGATCGTCCCGCCGTCAAGAAGAAGTTTGCCGTCGATAAGAAAGGCCGGCGGGTAGTGTCCCGGGAACTCCGCCCCGGAACTGCCGAGGACCTTAAGCCGCATTCCCGCCCGTCCCGCTGAAGTATCCGACAAGGGTCGATTTCACGAGGAACAAAAGCCCCGACAAGGTCTTCAACTGCCGGTTTTTCCTCAGCAGCCCGTCGCTCATGCGATCGCCTTTCTCAGAGACAAGAGGTATTCCTTCAATGACGCGTCAGGATCCGATGCCCTTTTCACGATGGCGCTGCCGACGATCACCCCATCCGCGAACCGTGCGACCTCGGACGCCTCTTCGGGAGTCGTGATCCCGAAGCCCACCGCTACCGGCTTTCCGCTCATGGAGCGGATTTTTGAAACATGCGATGAGATCGACGAATCCATGGAAAGCTTCGAACCGGTAATCCCGGTGATCGAGACATAATATATGAACCCGCGGGAGGATTTCGAGACCCTCCTGATCCTGTCTTCCGTCGATGTGGGCGCGACGAGAAAAATTATATCGAAATCCGATTTCCTCGAAAAAGAGAGAATGTTGCCTGCCTCGTCAGGGGGCAGGTCAGGGACGATGATTCCGTCCACTCCGGCCTCAGAGGCATCGTGCACGAAACGCTCTTCGCCGTATTTGAATATCGGATTATAGTAGGTCATCAGTAGAAGAGGTATCTCCGAACTTTTCCGGAGGTCCGCGACAAGGTCAATGACTTTATGCAGGGTGACGCCTCCGCTCAGGGCGCGCTGGGCCGCTTTCTGTATCGTCGGTCCGTCCGCCAGCGGATCTGAAAAGGGCACGCCGAGTTCGATGATATCGGCCCCGCAGTCCTCTAAAATCCGCACAAGTTCCACGGTCCTCCCGAGGTCCGGATCTCCGGCCATGATATAGGGGATAAAGGCCTTTCCCCCTCCCTTCGCGATATACCTGAATTTCTTCCCGATCCTGGACATTACAGTTCGATCCCTTTTATCCGTGCGACCTGCTGCACATCCTTGTCGCCGCGGCCGGAAAGATTGACGATCACTACATTGTCCTTAGGCAGCACCGGGACGAGTTTCACCGCCTCGGCAAGTGCATGCGACGACTCGAGCGCGGGGATGATCCCTTCAGTCTTCGACAGAAGTTCGAAGGCGCTGAGCGCCTCGTCGTCCGTTGCAAAGGTATACCGCGCCCTGCCGGAGTCCCTGAGTAATGCATGCTCCGGCCCGACCGCCGCGTAGTCGAGGCCCGCTGACACGGAATGGGTGCCGAGGATGTTGCCGTCGTCGTCCTGAAGCAGGAAACTCTTGGTGCCCTGGAGCACGCCGAGCGAACCGCCCGCGAACCGCGCGGCATGCTCGCCCGGGACAATCCCCTTCCCACCCGCCTCCACCCCGATCATCTTCACTTCCTCGTCGTCGATGAAATGATGGAAGAGACCCATCGCGTTGCTGCCTCCGCCGATGCAGGCGATGAGATAATCGGGCAGCCTCCCTTCCGCGTCCAGGATCTGTTTTTTGGCCTCCTTGCCGATGACGGACTGGAAGTCCCGTACCATCAACGGGAAAGGATGCGGACCGAAGACCGTCCCGAGGACATAATGGGTCGACCTCACGTTCGTCGTCCAGTCGCGCATCGCCTCGTTTATCGCGTCCTTGAGCGTCCTCGAACCGATCGCCACCTCGACCACGTTCGCCCCGAGGAGTCTCATCCTGAAGACATTGAGCGACTGGCGTACGATATCGTCGGAACCCATATAGATCTCACACTCAAGACCGCATAGGGCCGCACCGGTTGCGGTCGCAACGCCGTGCTGTCCCGCCCCTGTCTCGGCGATGAGCCTCTTCTTCCCCATTTTTTTCGCAAGAAGCGCCTGCCCGAGCGCGTTGTTGATCTTGTGAGCGCCCGTATGGGCAAGGTCCTCGCGCTTCAGATAGATCCTGGCGCCCCCGAGATAATCGGTCAATCTCTTCGCAAAATAAAGAGGAGTCGGCCTGCCGATATAGGTCTTCAAAAGAAGGTCGATCTCCCTTTTGAAATCCCGGTCCTTCCCAAGTGCGAAATAAGCCTTTTCGAGCTCATCTAGCGCAGGCATCAGAGTCTCAGGCGCAAAACGTCCGCCGTATTCTCCGAAGTATCCTCTCTTGTCCGGAAATTTCTTTATTTCAGCCGCCTCTTTCTGCCAAGTCCTTGTTTTTATATGGCTTTAATATACATATCTTGAAGGATATATTATATCCCAAACCAAGAAATATAGACAGCCTCGAAGAGGTTAAAGAGCGTGTGTGTAACCTAAATCGCGAGGATCGCCAGTTTGCAGATAACCCATGCGAGCACCGCACAGGCCGGCAGTGTAAGGACCCAGGCCATGACAATCCGGCCCGCAACCCCCCACCTCACCGCCGACAGCCGCTTCGTAGCGCCGACACCCATGATTGTCGAGGAGATGATATGCGTCGTCGAAAGGGGAAGTCCTATTCTCGAAGCGATTTCTATGACCGTTGCCGCCGACGCCTCCGCGGCAAAGCCGTGGATCGGCCTCAGGTGGACAAGACGCATTCCGAGCGTCTTGATGACCCTCCATCCGCCGATGGCGGTCCCCGTAGCCATGGCCGACGCGCAGAGCACCATTACCCATACCGGCACGTAAAAAGCAGGAAGTTTATAGTAACTCACAAGGGCCATAGCGATGATGCCCATCGTCTTCTGGGCATCATTGTTGCCGTGGCTGAAGGCCATATAGGCCGCCGACACGATCTGCATCCTGTTGAAAAGCGGGTTGACAAGGGAAAGGGGAGACCTTTTGAAAATCCATATGAGCAGCAGCATAAGAAGAAAGCCGAGCAGAAATCCGACAACAGGGGAGACGATCAGGCCGATAAAGACTTTGTAAACCCCTTTCTGGATAATGATGCCGGTCCCCGCTGTTGCGACCGCCGCACCCAGTATGCTGGAGAGAATTGCATGGCTCGAAGATGTGGGCATTCCGAAATACCATGTCAGAAGGTCCCAGAGAATGGCCGCCAGGAACGCCGAAATCACCGTCACCTGTGTCACCGCGGCGGTCTCGACAAGACCCGCACCGACAG
>JAJYLU010000098.1 GCA_021787505.1 Nitrospirota bacterium
TCGGCGATGAATTCTACCGGCATCTCAAGCCGAGGGCATAGAGCCTGCCGACGAGTTCGAAGGCGGGAAGCCCGCTCGTCATGACCGGGACGTTCAGTTCCGAAGCCTTCTTCAGTGTGCCTTCTTCAGGCACCCTGTTGTTCGCCAGGATGATTCCCGCGAGCCCCTTGAGCGAGGCCACCGCGACAATATTGAGATGGGCCTGAAGGGTTACCCAGACTGCGCCCTCAGGCGCGTGGCCGATGACGTCAGAAAGCAGGTCGCTCACGTAGCCTCCGGTCACTTCCCGCGTCAGGTCGGCACCGGGAGTTTTGACGTCAAGGGACAGACTCTCTACCAGTTCGAATAGTTTCATCGTCCGCTCCTCTCCAGAGATATCACGAATTCGACCGTCGTGCCTTCGCCCACAACTGAATTGATCGTGAGTTTGTCGGCGTTCCTCTTGATGTTCGGGAGGCCCATGCCTGAGCCGAACCCCATCTCCCTTATGTAATCCGGTGCGGTCGAGTAGCCCTCCTGCATCGCAAGGCCGATATCGGGGATGCCGGGTCCCATGTCCTGAAGCACGACCTTTATCGTCTCCGGGGTGATTGTGTAATGCATCATCCCGGCAACGGCATAGATGATCACGTTCATCTCGGCCTCGAAGGCCGCGATCGAGGCCCTCCTGATTACCTCTGCAGGAATCCCTCTTTTTTCGAGGATGCCCTTTAAATTGCTCGATGCTGAGCCTGCATTGGCGAAGTCTTTACCGGTCAGGAAAAAGACCCCGTCGGAATTCACGGTCATACCGTCGGCCCCATCTGGCTCCTTAGCCCCCTTTCGTAGAGTCTGCCGCAGGTGTCGAACATGGAAAGTTCTGTGACGAAGAGGGGGATGTTCTTGGCCTCCGCCATGGCGATCGTCTGAATGTCCGGCCTTTTGTTTTGGACAAAGACGATCGCTTTTATGTCCGCCACTTCCGCAGTCCTGACCACCTGGGCGTTGGTGAGACCGGTGATCAACAAAGAGTTGGTGACGGAGAAGGCGAGCACATCGCTCATAAGGTCCGCGCAATATGCCCGCCCGATGTCTATCTCCATATCGCCCCTTCCGGTCAGGGCCAGGGCCCCGAGGATGCCCTTTATGTCGTCTAATGTCATGCCCGTCGATGACCCGGGAGGGTCAGCCTTTTACCGCTTCCACTTTCACTGCGTCCTTGAAGGCCGATCCGTTCTCCGGCGGATAAGTGAGGGCGTTTACCCGGCCGTGAGGGAAATGGATCGACGTATGGATGGCCCCTTCTGGAACGGCATCGGTGATCTTTGACTTCAGGTAGACTGTGCCGCGCCGGGATGAGACCTTCACGTGGCTGTTGTCCGTAATGCCGTACTTCTTAGCGTCCTCCCCGCTGATCTCGAGGAACGCCTCGGAGACGACCAGATCGAGCGCCTTGGACCTGGTCGACATTGTGCCGGAGTGCTGCAATACGTCCCTCGTAACGAGGCTCAGCGGATACTCCGCGTCGGTCTCCTCTCCGGGGGCATGGTTGACGGGATGGAATATCCTTCTGTCGGATATGCTCTGCACCTGACGGACCGTGTTTTTTATCTCGGAAGAGACGTCCTCCAGGTTCCTCACCGCGATCTCTTTCCCCAATGACAGGGAGAGGTTCCTCAGTATCTGCCAGTCCGGCATCGACTGCCCGGTCGGTTCGACGATCCGCTGCAGCTTCTGGGTGACCCCTTCGGCGTTGATGAAAGTCCCTCCCTTTTCGGCCCAGCTCGATGCCGGCAATACGACGTGGGCGAACTTCGCCGTCTCGGTCATTGCGATGTCCTGGACGATCAACAGTTCGAGAGACTTGAGCGCCCCGATGATCTTCGAATTATAGGGGAAGGCGCTGACAGGATCTTCACCCATGATATAGAGCGCATGGAGTGAGCCGGGCTCATAGAGCATCGTAAAGAGGTCCTTTCCCTGCGGTCCCCCCGCGTCAGGCCGTATACCCATCGCATATAGTCCGTAAGTATTCGCGTATTCCGCGGGTATCTGGAGGGCGTCTGCCTCCTCCCCGAGAAGAATGATAAGGTTCGAGGCGGCCAGGACCGTATCGCTCCCCTTGGTGTTTTCGGCAAGCCCCACCGTCAGCGAGATCATCCTGGACTTCGCCTTTGCGAGGGTCTCTGCCGCCGAGATCATTTCTTCCGCAGGGATGCCGGTGATTTTGGAAACCTTGTCGGAAGTATAATCGGCAAGCCCCCTTTCGAACTCGGGGAAGCCCTCGATCTTCGAGACGATCTCGCGGTTGAAGAGGCCTTTGTCCACTATAATCTTCATTATCCCGTTCAGGAATGCCACCGAGGTCCCCTGTCGCATCTTTATGCGGCTCGAACTGTGCTTCGACAGCTTTGTCTCGCGAGAGTCCGCAACGATCAGTGTCGAGCCGTCCCTCTTCGCCTGAAGTATGTTCAGTGCGTATATGGGGTGCGTGATGCTCAGGTCGGACTCGACGATGAGAATTACCTCTTTGCCGAGCGGCGACTTCAGGTTTATCGGGTGGGATTTGATGCCGAACGCCTTCGCAAGCGCGGCCTGTACCTTGGAATAGCCGAAGGCCGCAGAGGAGTCCAGATGAGGAGATCCGACTACGGTGGCCATGAATTTTCTCAACATGTAGTTGTCTTCATTCGTGCACCTGTGCGAACCTATCGCCCCGACGGATTCTTTCCCGTAGGTGCCGATGACATATTTCAGGCTCTCGCTTATATAGTTCAGGGCCTCGTCCCATGTCGCGGGCACGAGCACACCTTCTTTTCTTATAAGGGGCGTCTTCAGGCGGCTTTCGCTGTAGATATAGTCAAAGCCGAACCTGCCCCTGCCGCAGAGATTGCCTTCGCTTCTGCCGTTGTCCTCTTTCGCTCGCGACCGCATCACCTTTCCCTCCCTAGTGCCGAGGGTCAGGGTGCACCCGCATCCGCAGAACGGACATATCGTGTCCTTTTCTTCAAGGAACCATGCACGGGCCTGATACTTGAAAGGCTTTGGAAGAAGCGCGCCGGTGGGGCAGATGTCGATGCACTGGCCGCAGTAATCGCATTCGAGGATCTCGCCGAATGCAGGCTGGACGACAGTAGAAAATCCCCGGCCGATCAGTCCGAGCGCTCCCCTGCCCTGATGCTCGGCGCATACCCTCACGCATTTCCCGCAGAGGATGCACCTGTTGGCCGTGAGTTCTACGAGCGGGCCCCTCACGTCCGGCGGGGCAGACTTCCTGTGTCTGATAAAACGGCCTTCGGGCTTGCCGTATTCATAGGCGATGTCCTGCAGGTCGCATTCTCCTGCCTTGTCGCAGATCGGGCAGTCGAGCGGGTGGTGGATGAGAAGGAGTTCAAGGACGGTCTGCCGCGCCTTTCTCAGTTTCGGCGTATCGGTCTTTATGACCATTCCGGCCGCCGCCGGGGTCGAGCAGGCGGCGAAAAGTCTCGGCTGCCCTTCCGATTCGACCACACACAGCCTGCAGCCTCCGTAAGGCCTGAGCCTCCTGTCGTAACACATGTTCGGGATCCTTATGCCGTTTTGCTGTGCGGCCTTCAGGATCGTGGTGCCGTCCTCTACGGATATCTTTTTATCGTTTATCGTAAGCTCTATCATTTTGAGTCTCCCTTCTTCCCTTCGCCGGCTGCTGCAGCCTCGAGGAGTTCCGACGGGTCTCCCTCGAAGCCGGCAGGAAGGATCTTGATCGACTTGAATTTGCATGCCTCATAGCAGGTCCGGCAGTGGACACAGACCTCCTGGATGATCTTGTGAGGCTGCTTCTTTTCCCCTATGATCGCCTTCGAGGGGCATGCCCTCAGGCATGCGCCGCACCCTTTGCAGAGTTTTTCGTCGATCCAGAAGGTGGTGAGGTTGCGGCAGACCCCTGCCTTGCACCATTTGTCCCTGATATGTGATTCGTATTCGTCCCGGAAGTATTTTATCGTCGTGAGGACAGGGTTCGGCGCGGTCTGGCCGAGTCCGCAGAGGGAGGTGGAGATGATGTCCCTGCCGAGGTCGAGAAGTGTTTCTATGTCGGACTCTTTGCCTTTGCCCTCTGTGATATCGGTGAGCATGTCGAGGAGTATCTTTGTGCCGACCCTGCAGGGGGTGCACTTTCCGCAGGATTCATCCGCAGTAAATTCCAGGAAGAATTTGGCGGTGCCCACCATGCAGGTGTTGTCGTCCATGACGACCATACCGCCGGAGCCGACGATCGCGCCCGTGGCGACGATGTCCTCGTACGTGACGGGCGTATTGAGGTGGCTTTCGGGGATGCAGCCGCCCGAAGGGCCGCCCAACTGGACTGCCTTGAATTTCCTTCCTTTTCTTATCCCGCCTCCTATGTCGTAGATGATCGTCCTGAGCGGAATGCCCATCGGCACCTCGACGAGTCCTACGTTGTTGACCGCCCCGGTCAGCGCAAAGACCTTTGTGCCTGCGCTCTTTTCCGTGCCGAGGCTCCTGTACCACTCCGATCCGTTCATGATGATAGGGGCTATCTGGGCGAGCGTTTCGACGTTGTTCAGGACGGAAGGTTTGTCCCAGAGTCCCTTGTGGGCCGGGAAGGGCGGCCTCGGACGCGGCATGCCGCGCTTGCCTTCGAGGGAACGCATGAGCGCCGTCTCTTCGCCGCAGACAAAGGCGCCTGCCCCGAGATATATCTCGAGGTGGAAATCGAAGCCGGTCCCGAGGATATTCCCGCCTAGGAGCCCGGCCTCGGTCGCCTGGTCTATCGCCAGCTGCAGACGTTTTACCGCAAGGGGATATTCCGCCCTCACATAAATATATCCATGATGCGCGCCGATCGCCTTGGCGCCTATGACCATGCCCTCGATGACGGAGTGGGGGTCTGCCTCCATGACCGACCTGTCCATAAACGCGCCGGGGTCTCCCTCATCGCCGTTACAGAGCATGTATTTAATGTCGGACTTGACCTTCGAGGCAAAGTCCCACTTCAGGCCGGTCGGGAACCCCGCGCCCCCTCTTCCCCTCAGGCCCGAGTCTTTCACGACCTTCACGATGTCTTCGGACGTCATCTCGGTCAGCGCCTTCGCCATAGCCTGATATCCGTCCCTGGCTATATATTCCTCGATCTTTTCGGGGTCGATAAGCCCCTTGTTCCGCAGGACCCTGAGTACCTGGTGCTTGAAGAAGGGGATGTCGCCCATGCGCGGGATAGCGGTCTTCTTCTCCGGCTCCTTAAACATAAGCTTCTGGTAAGGCCTTCCCTTCAGAAAATGCTCCTCGACCAGGATTGGAATGTCCTCGACCGTCACCTTCTGGTAAAAGACCTGGTCCGGGTATACCGCCATGACAGGGCCTTCCGCGCAATACCCATTGCAGCCGGTGAGGACGAGCTTGATCTCCTCATCGAGGCCCCTCTTCTTCAACTCTTCCAGGAGCGCCTCCTTTACCTTTGGCGTCCCGCTGGCCACGCAGCCCGTGCCTGCGCATAACATCAGATTTGCACGTACCTTGTCCATCTATATCCTCCTCGAATTCTTGAATGAACAGGCAGAGGTAAAGATAAGGTATTCTCTGCCTCTCTTATTCTCTTTGCCCGGCATCAGTAGGTCGATTCGCATCCGGCCACCAGCGCGTATTTTTCGACCGGGTTACCGGCCATGATATGCTCCCTGAATATCTCCCTCATCTTCTCGTCGTTCAGGTCGCAGTACTTCACCGGCGGATGGTTCACGATCTCGACAGTAGCCAGCGGCTCTTTCGCGCAGAGGCCTGCGCAGCCGGAGGTGGTGACGATCACGTCGGTCATGTTCGCCTTCGTGATCTCGTCCATGAGCGCGGTCATCACCGCCCTGGCGCCCGCAGCGATCCCGCAGGTGCCCATATGGACGGTCACCTTGGCCCGGTAGCCGCCTTCGCGCAGGGTGAAGTCGGCGCGGTGTTTTTCCTTGATTTTCTTAAGGTCATCTATCGTTAATCTCGGCATATTAAGCCTCCTTCTCGGCCATTTCTTCCGCCTGTTCGGCGGGAGCTGACTCTATAATTGTCGGATCGAATTGACTGATTTTCTCGAGGGCCTTTTTGGGCGACATGGCGCCGTACGTCTCCTGGTCTATAACCATGACCGGGGCGAGACCGCATGCACCGAGGCACCTGACGGCCTCGATAGAGAACTTCCTGTCCTCGGTGGTCTCTCCCACGTTTATCTTCAGCGTATCCTGGATCTTCTTCAGGACCCCCTCGATGCCTTTTACATAGCAGGCGGTGCCGAGACAGACCCTGATGTTGTGGTCTCCCCTCGGCTTCATCGTGAAAAACGAGTAAAAGGACACGACACTGTGCACCTCCGCCTCGGGTATGTTCATCCCCTTGGCTATCCTTTTCTGCACTACAGGCGGCAGATACCCGACTATCTCCTGCGCGCGCTGAAGCACGGGTATCAGCGCGCCGGGTTTCTTTTTCAGCTGGGCGATCACTCTGTCCAACTCCGCCGCCATCGCGGGAGGGAATTCCTCCGCGGTTTTCGCCTCTTCCGGCTTTCTGCCCTTAGTCCATTCGACCGCCCTCTCGGTGACATCGAGCAGTACGGAAGGGGTAAAGGGTTTCGGGACATAGTCGATAATGCCCAGTTCGAGCGCCTCTTTGATGGTGTCCTGGGACGGGTAGCCGGTGATGATCACGATGCCGACATCGGGCTTCGTCTTCTTGATCCAGCGGATAAGGGTGATGCCGTCGACCTCGGGCATCTTCAGGTCGGTGAAGACGAGGTCGAAGCTGTCCTGGCCCATCTTCAGGATCGCTTCTCTTCCGCCGAGGGCGCCCTCGACGCTGTACCCTTCGCTCTTGAGCACCCTCTCGGCGCTCTTTATGACGATGAGTTCATCGTCGACTATCAGTAT
>JAJYLU010000099.1 GCA_021787505.1 Nitrospirota bacterium
AATGGACTCCACCGCATTCTGAAGCAGGTTGGTGATCGACTGCCTCAGCAACACCTCATCAGCCCTGATCACAGGCAGCGCGTCCGTCCGCGCATTTATGGCAACATTCTCTCCGCATTCGGCCACCGCCGAAACGCAGCCGGCGATAAGCTCCCTGAGATCTACGGTTGTCGGCACAGGGTCCGTCTGCCTCGCAAAGGAAAGGAAGTCGGTGATGATCCGGTCTATCACCGCCACTTCCTTGAATACGGCATCGACAGTCGGCAGCAACTCAGCGTCGACCTTCCTGGACAGAATTTTGGCATACCCCGATATCACCGCGAGAGGATTCCTGATTTCATGGGCGATGCCGGCGGACATCTCGCCAAGGGTCGACAGCCGCTCCCTGAGTTCCATCTGCGACTGAAAGGCCTTCAGTTCAGTGAGGTCGGTAAAAACGAAAATCTGTCCGATGATGTTCTTTGCACTGTCCTTCAGGGGAGATATGTTCAGGCCGAGCCATATCCTCTTTCCACTTTTCGTAACGTATCCCATCTCGGCCCTATCGATCGTCTGGCGTTTATCGAGAATTCCGGCAACCGGCTCGCCGAAGATCTCCACATGTCTCCTGCCGATACTCTCGGATTCCTTCAGATCCAGTATTCTTTCCGCGGCCTGGTTCATCTTCGTGATCTTCAGTTCCCGGTCGAGGCTCACTACCCCGCTCGGAACGCTTTGCAGAATATCCTCGTTATAGATCTCGACAGACGACGCCCTGTCTTCCGCCCGGCTCCTAAGCGCCTCGAGTTCCCGTTCCTTTTCCTTGAGTTTGGAGACGAGTTCATGGAAGGTATCGACTACGAACCCCACTTCGGTCATGGGTTTGTCCTCCGGCCGCTTTTTCTCCCTGCTGACATTGGCGATCATTCTTGACGCGAAAAAAACGATTAAAAGAAGAAAGACCAGCAGAAGCATCAGCAGCATAACCGTGGCTTCGTTCATATCTGCCTCCCTCGACTACACATAAAAGTGCGGGAAGAATGTTTTAGTCAGTGCAGATACCATGCAAGAATCTCCTCACCGAAAAAGAGGGTAATGACCGCACCCAGGGCGAGAAAAGGACCGAAAGGGATCTTCGTCTTCCTGCCCCTTCCTCTAAAAATCATGAGGAATATCCCCACGATCGATCCGGTGAGGCTTCCGAGAAAGGTCGTCAGCATTACTGTCTTCCATCCCATCAGGGCGCCCACCATCGCCATCATCTTAATATCTCCACCTCCCATGCCTCCCCTGCTCAGCACCGCCACGAGATAGAAGAATCCGCCGCCCGAAAGCAGGCCGATAATTGAAGCCTGATACCCCAATAGTGTCGTCCTCATAAAAGGATCGGGCATCAGCAGCGATCCGGCGACTATTCCTATCACGATGCCGGGCAATGTGATGCGGTCGGGAATGATCTGGAACTCGAGGTCGACAAAGGTGATTACGAGAAGGCAAGAGCAGAACAGGGCGTACACCGCGGACTCCCACCCGAATCCGTATCTCCAGAAGACGGCAACATAGAAAAAGGCGTTCAGCGCCTCCACAAACGGGTATTGAAGGGATATCTTCGCCCCGCAGTGCCTGCATCTTCCCCCCAGGAGCAGATAACTGATAACCGGTATGTTGTCCCATGCCCTTATCGGGTGATTGCAGGACGGGCACCGCGACGACGGGAAAACGATCGAAATGTTCCTCGGGATCCGAAAAATGCAGACGTTCAGGAAAGACCCTATCACAAGACCGAAGACCGCAACGACAACTAAGAAGGACATGTCAGGTACCCACGCTGCTCATCTCCGAGGCTTTCTGTTTGAGCTCTTCCATGTCCTTCTCCAGTTTCACGAGCGCCTCGACCGACTCGAATACCGTTTTGTCCTTCAGAATATTTCTTTCCGGACTGCCCCTCAACTCATATACCCGCATCCCTATGTTCCTGAGCAGTTCGGCTTTCTTTTTCTCCATCTCCGCGGAACGATAGAGCAGCCTTATCACGGCCACCTCGATCTTCAGCCTATCGGCAAAGACAGCAGCAAACCATTTTATCCGGGATATGCCGTTCCCGAAACTCTCTCTTACTCTCTCGAACACACGCTCCTCCCTTCTCAGCCGGCCCCGATAACGCCGGTCCTGCCGTTCCAGAACGTTTCGCACATTTTTTTCAACAGCGGGAAATCACAAAGACCCGGGTTCGCGTCAATCATAGAGAAGGCTTCCTGCCTTGCCGTCTCGATCAACTGCAAATCCCTGATAAGATCAGCCACCTTGAAGCCGGGCATGCCCGACTGAAGAGTGCCCCAAAACTCTCCGGGACCGCGTATGGCAAGGTCTTCCTGCGCAATGCTGAAGCCGTCATTAGTCCGGGCCATAACATCGAGTCTTCGTCCGGCGTCTTCACCCAAAGGCCCGTACGCAACGAGAAGACAGCAGGACCGGTCCCCGCCACGGCCCACCCTCCCCCTCAGCTGATGCAACTGGGCAAGACCGAACCTCTCTGCATGCACAACGATCATAACCGTCGCGTTCGGCACATCGACCCCTACCTCGACAATGGTGGTGCTCACAAGGATATCAAGATCGCCCCGCCTAAACTCCGACATAACCTCTTCCCTGTCAGCAGCAGCCATCCTCCCGTGCAACAACCCGACCCTGAAACCGGGAAAGATGCTCTCGAAGGCGCTTTTCCCCTCGACAGCCGCCCTGAGGTCGATTTTCTCGGACTCCTCTATCACCGGATACACCACATATACCTGCCTGCCCTTTTTTATTTCCTCCTCAAGTATGCCATATATTTCTTTTTTTTGGTCGGGCACAAAGACCTTCGTAAGTACCGGCCTTCTTCCCGCCGGCATCTCGTCTATCACCGAATAATCGAGATCTCCATAAAGCGTAAGCGCCAATGACCTCGGAATAGGTGTCGCTGTCATCACCAGAAGATCAGGATTGAACCCCTTCTTTCTCAGGTTTCCCCTTTGGGTCACCCCAAATTTGTGCTGCTCGTCAATAACGACAAACCCTAGATTCTTGAAAACGACCGCTTCCTGCATAAGCGCATGAGTCCCCACTACGACAGGAATTTCCCCCGAAGCTATCCTATCGAGCTGTCTGTCCTTAGCACCACCAGAAATGAGGGCGACCTTCACTCCGAATCCTTCGGCCATTTTGCATATATTCCGGTAATGCTGCTCAGCCAGTATCTCCGTGGGCGCCATGAAGGCCGTCTGAAAGCCGCACTCTACCGCATGGAGCATCGCCGCGAAGGTGACGACGGTCTTGCCACAGCCTACATCTCCCTGCAGGAGCCGTGACATAGGGGACGGCCGTCTCATATCACTCAATATCTCCTCCAGCGCCCTTTTCTGGGCATTCGTCAGCTCGAAAGAAAGCCCTTCCTGCAACCTCTTCCGCAGTCTTCCCTCGCACCGGAAAGAATACCCCCTTTGCCCTCTGCCCTTCCGGAAAGCGGCCATGCCGAGTGCGAACACAAAGAGCTCCTCGAAGGCAAGCCTTCTATGATAGATGCTTTTGCCCTCGTTCCAGTCCCTAATATCGCAATCTTCAGGAAAATGGAGCGCTTTAATCGTCTCGCAAAGAGAGGGAAGGCCATGCCGTTCGATGATCTCCGGCGGCAGCGGCTCCGTAAGCCCGCCCGCATACTGCTCCACGATCCCGAACATGATCTTCCTGAGCTGCTTCTGGCTGATTCCCTCCGTGAGACGGTAGAGTGGTACTACCCTGTTGGTGTGAATTAAAGAATCGGCATCTTCAGAGACCGTTTCGTACTCAGGGCCGTCCATTACGAAGCCCGCACCGGAATAAGGGTCTCTTTTCGCCTCACCGCAAAGAAGAACATCCTGCCCGGCTTTCAGGTTTCTCTGCATAAAGGATTGATTGAACCATCTCCCCTTGATAGTCCCCGTCCCATCATTTGCGAGGACCTCGAATATCCGCAATCTTTTCCCTCGCGCTGCAACCGGGCCGCAGGAGATGATCCGGCCCCTTACGGTCTCGGCACATCCTGCCCGGATGTCCGCGATCGCACGTATCAATGATCTGTCCTCATACCGCCGGGGGAGATAATAGAGGGCGTCTCTGACCGTCCTGACGCCGATTCTGCCGAAAAGAGCGGCCCTCCGGGGGCCTATGCCCTTTATGCTTTGTACTGGTAAGTCTGCGAGGCTGCTATCCATCAACGGACGGCGGCGCTTTTTTCTGGCTTTCCTTCCTGAGCGTATCTTCGAGCGTCTTGTCCGTCTCTTCCATCCGAATCTTGGAATATTCCGTATCGCTGATGATGTCGATGTCCCAGCCGGTCAGTTTCATCGCCAGCCTCACGTTCTGGCCCTTCTTTCCTATGGCGAGGGAAAGCTGCTGGTCGTTCACCACTACCATTGCGGTCTTGCCTTCTTCATTGATCCCTATCTTGTCGATGACCGCCGGACTAAGCGCCCTTGCAATCAGCATCCTCGGATCGTCCGCCCACGGGATAATGTCGATTCTTTCTCCCCGCAGCTCCCGCACAATGGCCTGGACGCGCGTTCCTTTCATGCCGACACACGAACCGACCGGATCGACGGCGCTGTTTTTCGAATAGACGGCTATCTTCGTGCGCTCACCGGGCTCCCTGACGATATTCCTTATCTGGACAAGCCCTTCACTGATCTCCGGCACTTCCATTTTAAACAGTCCCGCAACAAACTCGGGCGATGTCCGGGAGACGATAATCGCCGGGCCTTTTGTCGTAATCCTGACGTCCTCGATGATCGCCTTGACTGTGTCGCCCCGTTTCAGATTTTCGTTCGGCAGTGTATCCTTTACGGGAAGGACGGCCTCGGTCTTCCCGAGGTTAATATAGTAAATACCTTTTTCCTTCCTCATCACGGCGCCCGTGATAATCTGGCCCGCCTTGTCCTTGAACTCGTTGAAAATAACGTCTCTTTCCGCCTCCCTGACCCGCTGGAAAATGACCTGTTTCGCAGTCTGGGCTGCGATCCGGCCGAGGTCCTGCAGATCGAGGGGGAGATCAACCGTGTCGCCTTCGCTCTTCAGAGGGTCGACCTTACCAGCATCGGCCAAAGAGATCTCTTCATCGGGGTTCGTTACTTTCTGAACTACCGTCTTCGTTTCGAATACCGTGATATTGCACTTTTGCCGGTCCATCACCAGATTGATGTTCGTCCTGCCGCCATACTTCTTGCGCATGGCGGAAAGGAGAGCGGATTCGAGGGCCTCGATCAGGATGTCCCGCGATATGCCCTTTTCCCTGCTTATCTGGTCCACGACATTGCACAGTTCTTTCGTCATGGCAACTCGATCTCCAGCCGCGCCTTAGCTATCTGCTCAAACGGTATTGTCATCTTCGTATCATTCTTCAGTGTCAAAATAATCGTAGTATCCCTTACTTCCGTAATTCTGCCTACAAAAAAATTCTGTTTGTCGATACTTTCCCGCGTAATTATCCGCGCAAGCTTGCCCACACTCGACTCGAAGTCCTTCAGCCTTTTCAGCGGCCTGTCGAGGCCGGGAGACGAAACCTCAAGCACATACGGGCTCTTTATCGGGTCTTCAACGTCCAGCACCGCTGACATCGCCCTGCTTACCCTTTCGCAGTCCTCCAGGGTGACACCACCACTTTTCTCTATGAATAACCTCAACGTCGGTCTTCTCAAGTTTCCGGCAATTTCTATGTCCACAACCACTACGCCGTACTGGCCGGCCACCGATTCAGCCAGAGCAGCTATTTTACCCTTAATGTCTTCCATATAAAACAAAAGAGTGGGATTGCCCACTCTTTCTCGTTCACTGCCAGAATGAATGTTTTATTCTACCGCATCAATGCCAAAAAATCAATTGTTACTTCGCCTGAGCACCCTGCCCCGGCATCTGCCGGAGACTTCCCCCTCCCATAGGGCCGCGGTGCCGTTCACCAGCACATAGGCTATCCCCGCCGGTTTCTGAAAAGGGTCCTCGAAGGTGGCCCTGTCCCCGATCGCCTCCGGATCGAAAACCACGATATCCGCAAAGTTTCCCGCCTTAAGCATCCCCCGGCGGAAAAGTCCGAATGTCCGTGCGGCAAGCGCGGTAGCCTTATGCACCGCCACGGTAAGGGAAAGCAGCCTATCTTCACGGACATATTTACCCATCAGCCTTGGGAAGGTGCCGAAGCCCCTCGGGTGCGGCTTGCCCTGCTTCGTGGGACCTTCAAAACATCTGGCGGAACTGTCCGTGCCTATCATGCAAAACGGCAAGGCAAGAAATTTTCTCAGGTTTTCCTCGGTCATCGAAAGGAATATCGCGCCGACTCGCAATCTTTCATCGATCAAAACGTCAAACAGCGTCTCGATCTCGTCTGTTCCCCTGGCCTTGCTTATTTCTGCTATGGTCTTCCCCTCCATCCACCTGTTTTTTTCGAGGACCACGGAAGAGACCATCACCTTCTCCCAGTATCCGGGCGACTGCGACTGTTCCCTGATTGCTGCCGCGATCTTGCTGCGTTCCTCACTGTTCCTGAGCCTCCTCAACTCCTCTTCATTTCCGCCTTCGTAAGTCCAGGAAGGCAGAAGCGAATCGAGATCAGTGCTCGATGCAACATAAGGATAACGGTCACAGGTGACTCTAACCCCTGAACGGGCAGCCCCTTCAAGGAGAGAAATAACCCGGTCTACCTTGCCCCAATTCCTTTCTCCTGCGGTCTTGAGATGGGACACATGGACTTTCACTCCTGCTTCCCGCCCGATGCGCAGGACTTCCTCGACCGCTTCCACGAGCATGTTCCCCTCACTCCGCATATGGCTTGCATAAATAAGATCTGTTCCACGGAGCCTCTTCGCGCGACGGGCGAGTTGTT
>JAJYLU010000100.1 GCA_021787505.1 Nitrospirota bacterium
CTCTACTATGGATGATGACAGAATCTCTCTTCAATGCGCAGTCCAGGAAGGAACGAAAAAATTTGTCTGATTTCTACAATTGCCCTCTTCCCAGCATAGTACAGGGCGAAATCTATCAAGTAGCTAAATTGATCTGAACGATTCCCTCTCCCGTCGATGTCTTCCTGTGCCTAACACTGCCCGTTTTTCACAAAAAGGCGTGACGTTCTTGCGGAAATTATCTCCTTGTCGGGATCGAATGTGATCGCGATCCACTAGGACGAGACCGCGACGGAATAGATGGAATCGAGTGGGTAGCAGGCGCGGATCTGTAAGCTGGCGCAGCATGGCCACCCTCTCTGATTGTATGACGTTCACCTTCGTGATGATGGTCACCGCCGCGAAACGGCGCCACGTAGTAGTCAGGTCCCCAACCACCGTAGTAGACGCCGGAGGGTTCATAGTAGTCCCCTCCGTCGTAGTATCCGTATCCGCCAACAGTTGCGACGCAGCCGGACAACAGTAGCGTCAACGTCAAGATCGCTAATACGAGCCCTAACCAGCGTAAGAGTAAGATATTCACTTGGGCACCTCTTTACTTTCAGTGTCCGGCCATTCAAGCAATCCAAAGAATGCTCCCAAAGGGTCGGCGACCACCGCAACCCTACCCCCTTGGCGATCAAGCCGCGGGGCGACCACCACGCGGCCACCGAGCTCCACGACCTTTGCAGTCATCTTGACCGCATCTTCGACGCGCACGTAATTGAGCCAGTGAGGATGGACATTAGGCTTATTCGCAGGCAGAGTATTTACGCTCGCACGAGCATAGTTGTCGGATGCTAGCAAGAGATGTTGGGCACCCTGGCTAGCGGGCAACTCGAAGACTTCGTAGTCGAATAGCTTCTGGTAGAAAGCAGCATCAGTGTTCGGATCGCTCGTGATTAGCGAGCTCCAAATCCATTCTCCGGGTGCAACCAGAACATCGGCCGGATCACCGCTGCTGGAAGCAAGGACCGCAAAAACGGCTCCCTGCGGATCCGCGAAGACCGCTTCCCGGCCGCGGTCAGGGATGCTATGCGGCTCGAACAGCACCTTCGCAGCATTTTGCAAAGCAACCTTTTTTGCCGCGTCGACATCGCGCACGGAGAAGAAGCTCAGCCACGCTGGCTGTCGATGCTCACTCGCCGGCAAATCCTTGTGAACCAGTCCTGCGACCGGACGACCGTCGAGAAATGCCTCTGCGTACTGTATCTTACCGGCTTCAATGTCGCGAAATGTCCAGCCAAACAGTCCCGCATAGAACTTTTTGGCGGTGACAAGGTCCGGTGTCACCAATTCAACAAATATAACTTTGCCGACGTGATGCTCTTGGCTGGCTGGCTCAACAATCGCCGGCAGTTGGATCGGTGCGGCCATGACTGGCACAGCAAATGCGAGGCCGAGAAATACGGTGAGCAACCCTTGCCTAAGAAACTGTCTGAATCGATCAGGCTGCATCCTTTGCGGGCTGATTTGATTTGGTGTCATTAGGTCAATCAGATTTGAGCCGTGTTTTAAATGCATCGTAGTCTCCGATTTACATTATCCATTTGATCATCTTCCTTTAATCTTATATCAAGAAAAGACGATGTCAAGGGTGAATGACGCGAACCCCAATGAAAATCAAAGCCAGCTTTTTCTATCTGGCTTTTGATGAAAGTTTCTTCCGGCATTCCGGAAGGGAGAAAGAGGGCTCAAAAATCTTCATCATGTACGATCTCGGACAGAAGACGGTAGAACCTATTCAGACTATGGGACAAACTCAACAGGTATCGCTGATTGCAACTCCCGTTTAGTCCTGTGAGGACATCGCGGCAAATGAGCATACTTTTTTTTGCCGATCATCGTCCCGCGACACGACCGGTTTGTTGACATCAGAGTGAAAAGTGATAGCATTGTGTTATGTATCGTGAGTAAATACTTTTATAAATCAAGGGAGCGAATGTATGAAGAAGAGCAATGCATATGCCGTTATTGCCGGGATTTTGGTATCGGTGCTGTTCTGCGTTTTCCTGGCATCACAATCGGGATGCGAAAGAATGAAGAGCGGCGGATATACTGTAGTCGGCTTCCCTCAATCCTTCGCCGACCTCGTCCAAAAGGTCAAGCCCGCGGTAGTGAACATCAGCACCACCTCGATCGTTAAGGTCCCTGGCGGCCCCTTCCGTGATTTTTTCGACGGCGGAGGAGGCGGCGGACCTTTCGGCGATTTCTTCCATCAATTTTTCGGTGAAGTGCCGGACCAGGAGTTGAAGCAGCAGAGTCTCGGTTCGGGCTTTATCATCGACAAAGAAGGGTATATCATCACCAATAATCACGTGGTCGAGGGCGCCCAGGAGATAAAGGTCAAACTCGCCGACGGACGGGAATTCAAGGCAAAGGTCGTGGGGAGGGACCCAAAGACCGACCTCGCCCTCATCAAGATATCTTCTTTCTTCGAGAACCTTCCCTCCATTCCCCTCGGGGATTCCGACAAGATGAGGGTCGGGGACTGGGTGCTTGCGATCGGCAACCCCTTCGGTCTGGAAGAGACGGTGACGCAGGGCATTATAAGCGCGACCGGCAGGGTGATCGGTTCGGGTCCTTATGACAACTTCCTCCAGACCGATGCCCCGATAAACCCGGGAAACAGCGGAGGTCCGCTCATTAACCTGAGGGGCGAAGTCATCGGCATCAATACGGCCATTATCCAGTCGGGGCAGGGCATCGGTTTTTCGGTCCCGATCAATGTTGCGAAGAATATTGTCCCGCAACTGAAAAAAGAGGGGAAGGTTACGCGGGGATGGATCGGGGTGTCGGTCCAGAGCCTCACGCCCGAGATCGCACAGGCGTTCGGAATGAAGGGCACGACCGGTGCGCTGGTGGGCGACGTTGTGCCCGGAGGACCTGCGGACGAGGCGGGAATGAAGAGGGGCGACGTGATTCTTTCGTTCGACGGAAAGGACATCAAGAAGATGTCGGACCTCCCGCTTATCGTAGCCGAAACACCGGTCGGCAAAACAGTTGAAGTGAAGATCCTGCGCAGCGGCAAGGAACTGGCATTGCGTCTGAAGATTACGGAGATGCCCGCGGGGAAAATCCCGTCGGCTGTCTCCCCGACGGCCGAGAGCCTTGGCCTGAAAGTGGAGAACATAACCCCCATGATCGCCGGCGAACTGGGGCTGAAGGACCGGAGCGGGGTGGTGGTTGTGGGCGTGGCTCCAGGCAGTGCGGCCGATGACGCAGGCATACAGACAGGCGACGTAATCAAGGAGGTCAACCGCGAGGCGGTCGGGGACGTCAACGACTATTATGCGGCGATGAAGAAAACCGGGAAGAACAAGCCGTTGCTTCTTCTGCTCAAGAGGGGCGCGCAGGCCTTTTACGTTACCATCAGGCTCTCATAGCGGAGGGTGAAAATCATAAAAAAAGCGGTGTCTCATCGCTGAAATGAAAGGAGTACGGGATGGCTGAGAAGAACTCGACTATAGCAGTTTACGCGAATGCCGCGGAAATAGAAGGCGCGGTCAGGGAGCTGCAGAAAAACGGCTTCGACACGAAGAAGATATCGGTCATCGGCAGGGACGAAAACAAAGAAGAGCAGGTGATAGGCTATTACTTTACCGGAGAAAAGACAGGGCATATCGGACGACTCGGCAAATTATGGGCTGGCGTGTGGCTGTTTGTCCTCGGCTCCGCATTGGTCTTTATCCCGGGGCTCGGCATGGTCGTGGCGGGAGGCCCGATTGTATCCTGGATAGTCGCCGCGCTCGAAGGCGCGGTGATAATCGGCGGGTTGAGCACGATAGGGATTGCGCTTTACAATCTTGGCATACCGAAGGAGAAGGTGATCAAATACGAGACCTTCCTGAAGGAGGACAAATTCCTGCTGGTCTTCCACGGCACAGCCGCGGAAGTGGACCGTGCCCATGAGATACTCGATTCCACGCATCCGCTGGAGGCAACAATACATCACGGCTGATAAAAGGAGGCAACATGTTTTCTAAAATACTCATCCCGACCGACGGTTCGAAGACCGCGCGGAAGGCAGCGCAGGCCGGGATCGAACTAGCGCAGAAGGTGGGCGCAACCGTCATTGCCCTGAGCGTCGCGGACACGCGGTTGCATATAAGCCAGGCGGTCCCGGCGGTTGCCGCTTCAGGGCGGCTGAAAGAACCGATCGAGGATTACCTGAAGGAGGCAGCCGGGGCCTATGTCGAAGCATTAAGGAAAGAGTGCGACAAACTTTCGGTCAAGGTTAGGCCGGTAATTGCCCGCGGGCACCCGGTGGAAGAGATCATAAAAGAGGCGAAGAGGTTGAAGGCGGACCTGATCGTGATCGGCTCCCATGGCAGGAGCGCGCTGTCAGCGGCAGTGCTCGGGAGCGTTACGTACGGTGTGATCCACAGCGATACGAAGATCCCGGTGCTCGTGATCAGGAAATGAGCGAAGGTCGCGGAGCGGAATGGCCGTGATCGGGAGGGAGGTGACGTGGACGCAAAAAAGGTAAGAGACAGCAGCGTGGTGATCGCGCAGGTGATGATCCCGCAGGACGCAAACCCCGCCGGAAATGTCCACGGCGGCGTAATCATGAAACTCATCGACACCGCAGCTGCGGTCGCGGCAAGCCGGCACGCACGGTGCAACACAGTGACGGCCTCCATCGACAGGTTGGACTTCCATCACCCGGTCTATGTCGGCGACCTGCTTTTCTTTAAGGCCGGCCTGAATATGGCCGGCAGGACATCTATGGAAGTCGGCGTACGGGTTGAGGCCGAAAACATCATCACGGGTGAGGTGAGACACACCGCCTCGGCCTATCTCACCTTTGTCGCGCTCGACGAAAATGGGCGGCCAAGGGAGGTGCCGCCGCTGCTTATCGAAACCGAGGAGGAGATTAGGCGCAATCGAGAGGCGAAGATCCGCAGGGAGGCGCGTCTCGCGGAAAAGAGACGCGAGGCAACCTGCCAGCTCGATCCGGGAAGCTGCCAGTGACGGACAGCCGTGCGGGCGGACATAAAAGCGGCAACCTTGGAATTCAATTATTGCAGGGAGATGTTCCAAAAAACTTTATAATGTCGCAATTTGGATACTTATGTTACCGGTCTTTTAAGGAACGAAAAATATTCCTATATTGAGCATCAAGGGTCTTACAAAGGTGGCGCAGATAAAGATTTTTTTTCACATATCCCTGCAATGCCTGTTTCGGACTGCATTTTCGGATTTATACTTCCCTTCATGATCAGCGAAGATTACCTTCCGCCATTAGTCGGTTATTCTTCGGCTGGTTTTTTTTCGAACCGGCCGTATCTGAGGGCAAGGGCCGGCAGCACAAGAAGATTAAGGGCGGTGGACGTGAAAAGGCCGCCGAGAATTACAAGCGCCATAGGACCCTCTATCTCGCGGCCTGCAGTTCCGCTGCCGATGGCGAGAGGAAGCAGACCCAACCCTGTTACCGTAGCGGTCATCAGTATCGGGGCTAGCCGTTCCGTAGCCCCTCTCAGCGCCGTCTCCTGCCCCCATGGACTGCCCTCGACCGAGACGAGATGCTCGTAATGGGAGAGCATCATGATGGAGTTGCGCAGCGTGATCCCGAAAATGGTCACAAAACCCACCAGTGACCCCAGAGAGAGCACCCCTCCTGCGGCCATGGCAGCAACCACTCCTCCCACAAGGGCAAATGGCAGGTTCAGAAGAACCAGCAGCACATTGCGATAATTGCGGAGAACGACGAAGAGAAGCAAAACTATGCCTATGCCGGCAAGCATGGTGTGCACCACCAGGTCCCTCCTGGATCTGGCTTCGGCCTGTTCCGTTCCGGTAAATTCAAAGTATGTGCCGGCAGGAAAAGAGACAGCGGCCGGTATGAGCCTTTCCGCATCGGAAACAAAAGAACCGACTGTACGACCTGTCACATTGCAGGTGACGGTCTGGACCCTTCTTGCGTCATCATGCAGGATGACCTGGCGGCCCGACGTTTCATAGATATCGGCAAGTTCCTGAAGGCTCACATACGTGCCGCCGGGGCTTCGAAGGGGTAATCTCCGGATGTCGTAAATATTCTTGCGGTCGCGCGGATCGAGGATTACTGAAACAGCGAAGACCCTGTCCCCTTCATATATCAGGCCCGTCGTGGTGCCCTGATATGCCGTACGCACCGCATCCAGCACGTTGACGCTCTCGAACCCCCACCGGACCATGGCCTCTTTCCTGAGCCTGATCATCACTTGCGGGGCCCCCGGCACGGATTGCAACTGGACAGCCGAGGCACCGCGGACGCTACTGAGGACGCCGGCGGTCTCCCGCCCCAGGCGGTCCAGGTCGTCGAGATTACTGCCGAAGATATTGACTGCTACCGAAGCAGTATAGCCGGAAATGGTTTCCTCTATGCGTTCGGTAAGGAATGTTTTCACCGAATAGGCCACTCCAGGGAATTGTTCCAGCACTTCGCGCACACGAGCAGGTGAAAATGCCGCCTGTCTTCCGGAGACCGGCTTGAGATTTACATCGATTTCGCTGGAATTGATCCCTCTCGTTGATGAACCTTCTTCTGCATTACCCGTTTTCTGGGAAACAATGCGGGTGTAAGGAATGGTAAGAAGCTCAGAGGTCACCTGACGGCTTACCCGCATGGATTCTTCTAATGAAGTCCCGGGCACCATCGTTAAATGGACGATAAAATCTCCTTCTCTGAACTGGGGCAAGAATTCGCCTCTGAGAAACGGCAGCGCCGTCAATCCGACAAGAATGAAAACTATGACCCCGCCCGCCACTGTGCCGGGATGCCTGTCGATGCGAAGCAACAGCGCCCTGTACCTCCGCTCCAGCCACTTCACAAGAGGCTG